>CALEYY010000265.1 GCA_937928295.1 uncultured Moraxellaceae bacterium | reverse complement strand
GGTAGGTTTGACTGAGCGATCAGTGGCGCGATGCAGGCCCAGCGTGGCCACGCGCAGGTCGCTGTGGCCTAGAAACGAGATGAGGTTAGGCCCGAGCGGGCGCGTCCTGATGTAATCCACCCACTCGCGCGCCGTGCGCCAGGTCTTGTGCTGCTGCAGGATCGGCAGCACCTTCTCGCGCGGCACGGTCTCCACGCGGGTGAAGATGTCCGAGGCATCTTCGGCATCGCTGCAGATCATGCTCAGCGAGCAGCTGCCGACCAGCACCGTGGTGACGCCGTGACGCACCGACTCGGACAGGCTAGGAGAGACGATCACCTCGGCATCGTAGTGCGTGTGGGTGTCGAGAAAGCCAGGCGTGATCCACTGGCCGGTGGCGTCGATCACCCGCGCCGCCTGAGCGGCATCCAGCGAGTCAGCGCTGACTTTGAGCACGCGCCCGTCCTTGATCGCCACATCGCGGATGGCCGAGGGGCCACCGGTTCCGTCGAAATAGCGTCCGCGTTGAATCAGCACATCGTAGCGAGTGGTCATGTCAGGGCCTGCATTGTTGTTGTCATGAATAAAGAGGTCATGGCTCGACAATAGCGCCCGAAAACCGGCATGATTTGATAAATCACGAGTCTTGCTGGATGAATTTCATGCGCTACCTCGCGCGTAGCGGCGGTTTGCTGGGCTATGCCGAGCTGGTCCGCCGCCATGGACACGACCCGGTGGCACTGCTCAGCGATGTCGGCCTGCCGGTCACAGCGCTGCAAAACCCGGATCTGTATCTGTCCTATCCACGGCTGGCTGCCCTCTACGAACGCACGGCGCAAGCGCTGGACGAGCACGGGTTCGGCCTCTTGCTAGGACGCCAGCAAGGACTGGAAGTGGTAGGCGCGCTCGGCGCCTGGCTGTGTCAGCAACACACGATGGGCGAAGCCTTGCTCGGTCTGCAGCGCAACCTTGGCTTTCATGCGCGCGGTATCCAGATGCACAGCGAACTCTCGCATGATGTCATCCGGCTGGACTTGCAGCTGGCCTTTGCCGACGACATCGACTGCCGGCAAATGATGATGCTGAGCCTGACCCTGCTGGAGCGCGGCATGACGGATCTGCAGCCCGCGCATTTACTGCCGCAAAGTGTGCGCATGGGCATGCCGCGTCCGGCCGCCGCGCTGGTTCGCGCCTGCGAAGAGTTCTTCCGCTGCCCGGTGCAGTTTGGCGGCCGCGACTACTCGCTGAGCTATCCGCTGGCGCTGCTGGCGCAGCCCGTGGCCGTGACTCCTCGCTTGCAGGCACGCTTGCAGCAGCATTGGCGCGATGACTGGCAGCTGGCGCCCGTGTCGATCAGCATGCAGGTCGATCGCAGCATCTCGGCGCTGCTGCCCACGGGGGAGTGTTCACTGGAGACGGTGGCGCGCCTGGTCGGGCTGCATCCGAGAACGCTGCAAGTTCGACTGCAGGCCGAGAGCACACACTACGATGCGCGTTTGCGGGCCGTGCGCGAGGAACTGGCCTGCACGCATCTGGCCGAAAGCGATATTGATCTGACGCGACTGGCGCTGGATCTGGGTTACGCCGAACTGGCCGTGTTCAGTCGCGCTTTCAAAGATTGGACGGGCCTGCCGCCAAGCCGCTGGCGGCAGTCCCGTTGAGAGCTATCTGCGTAGAAAGCCCCCGCTGAAAACGAGCCGGCTCAGGCCTGCTTAGCGTTCACGATCAGCGCATGCGTAATACGCTCCCAGGCACTGGGCGGCAGGTCGTGGCCCATGCCCGGAATCATCACCAGACGCGCCTTCGGGATATTGCGCGCCACCGCCTTGCCGCAGGCCGGACGCACCAGCGGATCATCCGTGCCGTGGATGACCACGGTCGGCTTGTTGATGCGGCGTGTGTAAGAACGCAGGCTGCCGGTGCCAAGGATGGCGCTGAACTGACGCACAATGCCAGCCGGATGAAAGCTGCGCGCATTCGACTCGGTGGCCAGCGCCACTAGCTCCTCCTGACTGAAAGTGTGCTTGGAGCCGCTGATAACACGCATGAACTTCGCCGAATGGGCGATGAGCTGCTCGCGCGTCGCGCCCTTGCCCGGGCCCGCCATCAGCGGCTTCAGCGCCGCGCGGCTAGGTGGCGGCAACAGCGGCTGGTTGGTGCTGGAGAAGATGATGCCGACCGAGCGCACGCGCTGCGGATACTTCGCGGCGAAGAGCTGGGTGATCATGCCGCCCATGGAAGCACCCACCACATGCGCCGTCGGGATCTGCAGAAAGTCGAGCAGGCCACGCACATCCTCGGCCATGTCGTGCAGGTTGTACGGCACCGGGCTGGGCAGCCCGAACTGGGCGCGCAGAAAGCGCTTCCACACCGGGCCGGTGACCTTCAGGTGCGAGAGTTTGGTGGACAAGCCGATGTCGCGATTGTCGAAACGAATCACGCGATAACCCGCCTTCACCAGCTGCTCGCAGAAGCCCAGCGGCCAGTGAATCAGCTGCGCGCTCAGGCCCATGATCAGCAGGATGGGTGGATGCAGCACATCGCCCATGTCTTCATAGGCCAGCTCGATACCATTGGCCTCGGCCACGCCACGACGAATTTCCATCAACCTCTCCTTAACGCGCAAACGCGCCGGGAATCACATTAGAAACAACAGGATAGGCCCAGCCGCCGAGCGCGCTTTCCAGCGCCAGCGCACAGGCCAGGGTAAGGTGGTCGTTGCCTTCTGTGGCGACAACCTGAACGCCCGTCGGCACACCGCCAGCATTGAGGCCGGTCGGCACCGCCGTCACCGGCAGCGACAGGGCATTGAAGATCGCACAATTCACAAAGTTGAACGGCGGCAACAACGCCTTGTAGTGCTTGGGCGCAACGGTCGGGTAAGTCGGCGTGATGAGCACGCCGTCATCGCCGAGAACATCTTCCAGCTGCAACTTCAGGGTCAGTGCCTGCCCGCACAGCTTTTTCGTGCGCGCCGGCGTCAGCTCCGGCAAGCGCTCGAACAAGGCCAGCGCAATCAGCGGGAAGGTGTGATCGGAGCGGCGCATCGCCAAGCGACCCAGTTCTTTCAGCGGCGCCAACGGGCTGCGCGTGCCAAACATGTGATCGGCAAAGGTGCTGTCGCTGCCGGCGCTGGCCAGCATCGCCGTCCACAGGTCACGGGCCTGCGCCATCAGCGGCAGATGCACAGCCTCAACGCGGGCACCACGCGCCATTAAGGCCTGCACGGCACGATCACGCGCGCCCATCTGATCGGCATCGGGCGTGATGGCCAGCTCACGGGCGAACTGCAGCACGCGCAGACTGGACACATCCACATCGGCCACCGGCTTCAGGCGCTTGGCGGCCGGGCCGCCGAGAATGCGCAGCAAGGGCTCAAGGTCTTCGGCACGACGGCACAGCGGGCCGGTGGCAAGGTAGCGATCAATAGAACCGGACGGTCCGGGGAATTGACCTTCATTGGTGATCAGACCCGGCGAGCACTTGTGCCCGAACACGCCATTGAAGAAGGCCGGCATGCGGATCGAGCCACCCACATCGCCGCCAAGACCAAACGGCGATGCGCCGCTGCCCACAATCGCGCCCTCACCGCCAGACGAACCGCCGACGGTGCGCGTCGGGTCATAAGGATTGTTGGTCAGGCCGTAGACGCGGTTATAGCTCTCCATCCACATACAGACTTCGGAGGTATTGGTCACGCCCAACGGAATCGCACCGGCGGCACGCAAGCGCGCCACGGTCGGCGCATCCTCAGCGACCTTGCGGCCTATACGGCTGACCAGCCCTGCCGTGTTGGGCATGCCGGCAAAATGAAAGTTTTCCTTGATGGTGCAAGGCACGCCGAGCAGCGGCGGTAATGCCGATAGCGTACCGGCGGCACGAGCAGCTGCAATTTCACGATCGGCCTCGGCGGCTTCCACGCGGGCATCGGCAATACGATCCACCACCACGGCGTTAAGCACCGGATTGACCTGACGCAAGCGTGCGATATGCGCTTCCACCACGGCCACCGAAGTCAGCTCGCCGGCACGAATACGGGCGGCCAGCTGCAGGGCGGATTGGTGCAAAAGATCAGACATGATTGATTGCCAGAATTAAAGACCGCCCGACTTTGCCGCAGTCGGCGTCACGATGCAATAATCCCCTGCAGATTCCACCGCTTCTGCGCCCTGTTAGTTGACCGAAGCCAGCCCAGACCATGCCCTTGCCGCCTGCCCACAACAGCATCAATAACAGTATCGCCAAGCGCATAAACATGCTGCCGGCCGAGCTGATCGACCGCATTGACGCGCTGTTGCCGCAGACCCAGTGCCGTCTGTGCAAGACCGATGGCTGCCGGCCCTATGCCGAGGCCATCGCCAGCGGCACGGCCATTAACCATTGCGTGCCCGGCGGCGAACCCACCATTGCCGCAATTGCAGCGCTGCTGCAGGTGCCGGTACTGCCGCTCGACCCCGACTATGGCGTGACGCCGGTGCATAGACTGGTGGCATTCATCCGCGAAGATGAATGCATCGGCTGCACCAAGTGCATCCAAGCCTGTCCGGTCGATGCCATCGTGGGCGCCGCCAAGCTCATGCACACGGTGCTGGTGGAAGAATGTACCGGCTGCAATCTGTGCGTGCCGCCCTGCCCGGTCGATTGCATCGACCTCGTGCCCGGCCCGGATGTGCCGATGACCTGGCATCCGTCGCCGATACCGGCCGCCTTGGCGGAGGCGGAGACGCTGACAGAAGCAAAAGCTCGCGCCGACAAGGCCCGTCAGCGCTTTCTGGCGAGAAATCAGCGCCTCGCCACGGCCGCCGCACAGGCAGCCAAGCGCAGGGCCGCAAAAGCGTCAGCAACGATCAGCACGCCAGCAGCGACCCAAGCAACGGCCGTTGACAGCTCCGCCCTCACGGCCGCCGAGCGCAGCAATCTGATGATCGCCGCCGCCATGGCGCGCAGTCAGCTGAAGAAAATCGAAAAGCAGATCAGCGCTCTGGAGGCTCGCGGCGAAAGCACGGATGCCCTGCGCGCTCAGCTACCAACACTGCAAAGCGCTGCCGAACACGCACAACGGGCACTGGATCAAGCACCTTCCGCTTCATAAGCACCGCCTTATAAGCATCGCGCCATACAGAGCTGCGCTACTTCACCATCCGCGCATGCTTGCCCACCAAGTAACGCAGGCGCTCCGGCAAATGCTTGGTAAACGATGCCACCGCCTTGTTTACCACGCCCGGCACGCACACTGGCTCCCCGCGTGACACCGCCTCCCAGCCCGCTTTCACCACCGTCGGCGCATCCTGCCAGGCAAAGGCCGGCAGCTGATTGGCCCACTCGCGCGTGCCTTGGGTATCGTGAAACTCCGTCCAGGTAAAACCGGGGCAGAGCGCCGTCACATGCACGCCCGCCGGCTTCAGCTGCATGTCCAGCGCCTGCGACATGTTCAGCACATAGCTCTTGATGCCGGTGTAGAGCATGCCCGGCGAGTTCGGCGCAAACGCCGCCAGCGACGACACATTGATGATGCGCCCCCAGCCGCGCTCGGCCATGCCGTGAGCAAAACGGTGCGACAACTCGGTGAGACCGGTGATCATGACCTCGATCATCGCGCGCACATTGTCCACCGGGAAATTCAGGAACGACACCGGCTCGGCCAGCCCAGCATTATTGATCAGGATATCCACCTGGAAATCCGCTGCTTCTGCCGCCGCCTGCACCTTCGCC
>CALEYY010000264.1 GCA_937928295.1 uncultured Moraxellaceae bacterium | reverse complement strand
CGCCACGCCGGCGCCATCTTCATGGGGCGCTACACCCCGGAGGCACTGGGCGACTATTGCGCCGGCCCCAACCATGTTCTGCCGACCTCCGGCACGGCGCGATTTTCGTCGCCGCTGGGCGTCTACGACTTCCAGAAGCGCAGCAGCCTGATCGGTTGTTCCGCCGCCGGTGCCTCGACGCTGGCCAAGGTCGCCTCGGTGCTGGCTCGTGGCGAAGGTCTGACCGCGCACGCGCGCTCGGCGGAGTATCGCCTGTTGCCGGATGCCGTTGAGGAGCCTAAAGCATGAGCCGTTTCTGGAGCCCGTTTGTCCGCGACCTCGTGCCCTATGTGCCGGGCGAGCAGCCGAAGATTGCCAACCTGGTCAAGCTCAATACCAACGAGCATCCGTTCGGGCCATCCCCGCGCGCCTTGGCCGCTATGCAAGCAGCCGTGGGCGATGACCTGCGCCTCTACCCCGACCCCAACGCCGATCAGCTGAAAAGCGCGATTGCCGACTACTTCGACCTGGCCAGCCAGGGCGGCGACAAGTCTTGGGTGTTTGTTGGCAACGGCTCAGACGAGGTTCTGGCGCATGCCTTCCACAGCCTGTTCCAGCACGACAAGCCGCTGTTGTTTCCCGACATCACCTACAGCTTTTACAAGGTCTATGCCGGCCTGTATCACATCGCCCATGAAACGGTAGCGCTCAACGAACGCTTCGAGATTGATCCGGCGGATTACGCGCGCCCGAATGGCGGAGTGATCTTTCCTAACCCGAATGCGCCCACCGGCTGCCTGCTGCCGCTGGTTGCCGTCGAGCGGATTTTGCAAGCCAACCCCGATGTAGTGGTGCTGGTCGATGAAGCCTATATCGACTTTGGCGGCGAATCGGCCGTGAGCCTCGTTGGCCGCTACGAGAATCTGCTGGTCACCCAGACGCTGTCGAAGTCGCGTGCGCTGGCGGGTTTGCGCGTCGGCTTTGCGATAGGCCAGCCAGCGCTGATTGAAGCATTGGAGCGCATCAAGAACAGCTTCAACTCCTACCCGCTGGGCCGTGTCGCGCTTGCCGGCGCGCAAGCCGCCATCGAAGACAAATCGCACTTCGCAGCTATGCAGCAGATGGTCATCATGCAGCGCGACTCGCTGGAAGTGAAACTGCAGCGCCTAGGCTTCGAAGTCCTGCCATCTGGCGCCAACTTCATCTTCGCCCGCCACCCCGCACATCGCGGTGCCGACCTTGCCCAAGCGCTGCGCGAACGAGCCGTCCTGGTGCGTCACTTCAAGCTACCGCGCATCGACGACTTCCTGCGCATCACCATCGGCACCCCCGACCAGCACCGCGCCCTGCTAACCGCGCTAGAAGAAATCCTGAGCTAACCCTAACCAGAGAGGCAGCGCAGCAGTCGTCGAATACGTTGTACGGGTGGATTACTGTTGGCGGGCATCTGTTAGCCCGACAACAGTAATCCACCTGTGCGCCGGTCACTCCTCCTTGCTGCGCTGCTTAGGCCGCTCCCCCATGGTCACGCTCAGCGAGCGCCGTTTGCCATCCCGCATCACTTCAATCTCGGCACTAGTCTTAGGCTTCAGACTAGCGATCTGGCGGATGACCTGATCGGCACTCGCCACCGTCACGCCCATGACCGACTTCAGCTCATCGCCAGCCTGCAAACCACCGCGCTCGCCTGGCCCGCCTGGCATGACGCCGGCAATGATGATCGGCTGCTGCCCGTTCGGACTGCGCGATTCATCCCCATTGCCGAGGCCGCTGCTGCCGATCTCAATGCCTAACCAGCCGCGCACAACATGCCCCTGGCTGATGATGTCCTGCATGACCTGCCGCGCTAGCGGTGCAGGGATGGCAAAGCCGATGCCCATGCTGCCGCCCGAGCGCGAATAAATCGCCGAATTGACGCCGATCAGGTTGCCGCTCACATCGACCAGCGCGCCGCCGGAATTGCCCGGATTGATGGCCGCATCGGTCTGAATAAAGTCCTCGTAGGTGTTGATGCCCAGCCCGCTACGGCCAATCGCGGAGATGATGCCCTGCGTCACGGTCTGGCCGACGCCAAAGGGATTGCCGATGGCCAGCACGACATCACCCACAGCGCTTTCAGAGGTCTTGAACGGCAGCACCGGCAGCTTGTCGAGCTGCACCTTGAGCACGGCCAGATCGGTATCGGGATCGGTGCCGATGACCTTGGCGGCGACCTCGCGGCCATCGCGCAGCGCCACCACGATGCTGTCGGCACCGGCCACCACATGGTCGTTGGTGAGAATGTAGCCATCGCTGGATACAATCACGCCGGAGCCGAGGCTGGAGGCCGTGCGCTCACGCGGCAGCTGTTCGCCGTGAAAGCGGAACCACGGGTGTTCGAGCAGGGGATTGGTCATCGTGCGGATTTTTTGCGTGGTGTAGATGTTGACCACCGCTGGTGCTGCACGGCTCACGGCCGGCGCGTAAGACACTGGGCCCGAGCTGGCGCTGCCCGCATTCGGCAGGGCATATTCCTGGGCCAAGTTGGGCGCTGCGGGCGTGTTGCCGCGCGGCCAGCTATCATGCCAACTCACATAGCCGACAACGCCGGCGAGTGCCAGCCAGGGAAGAGCGGTTGCA
The DNA here is from genome assembly GCA_937928295.1 of uncultured Moraxellaceae bacterium. Classification (GTDB taxonomy): domain Bacteria; phylum Pseudomonadota; class Gammaproteobacteria; order Pseudomonadales; family Moraxellaceae; genus Perlucidibaca. The sequence goes on along the minus strand of CALEYY010000264.1, from coordinate 3,115 downwards.
GCACGCATGTGCGACTCCTGAAGAACACTGCGCCGTGTGCGCAGAGACGATTATTTTCAATATGGGGCCGACCCCTGCCGCTGACAAGAGGGCAAAGCCGAGGTCAATGATGCAACTCAACGCTTTTGTACAAACGCTGGATGACCTGCTGCAACCGGCAAGATTTAATGACTACTGTCCGAACGGATTGCAGGTCGAAGGGCGTGCCGAGGTGCGTACGCTGGTCACTGGTGTTACCGCCAGCGAGGCCCTGATTGATGCCGCGATTGCGCTGAAGGCGGATGCCATTCTGGTGCATCACGGCTATTTCTGGAAAGGCGAGCGCGCCGAGATCACCGGTATGAAGCGGCGTCGCCTCGGCAAGCTGATCACGCACGACATATCGCTGCTGGCCTATCACCTGCCGCTGGATGCACATCCCGTGCTCGGCAATAACGCACAGCTGGCGCAGCGTCTCGGCTTTGTCCGCGATGGTGCTCTGTTTCCGAATGATTCGCGTGCGGTCGGCGATGTTGGCACCTTGTCGCAAGCCATAAGTGCCGATGCCCTGAGCCAGCACATCGCGCAAGTGCTGGGCCGTCAGCCGCTGCATATTGCCGGCAGCGACCAGCTCATCCGACGCGTGGCTTGGTGCACGGGCGGTGCTCAGGGATTCATCGAGCAGGCCATCGCCATGGGGGTGGATGCCTATTTCAGCGGCGAAATTTCCGAGCCCACCGTGCATGCCGCGCGCGAGTCCGGTGTGCATTACTGGGCGATGGGTCATCATGCCAGCGAGCGCTACGGTGTGCAGGCGCTGGGCGAGTGGTGCGCCCGCGAGCTGGGGCTGACGCACCATTTTGTCGATATCGACAATCCGGCCTAGGCCGCTCAGGGTTGCAAGCGGCTCAGCTGCCAGCCGCCCTGTGCATCGGGCAGATACAACACGCGATCATGCAGCCGGCTGGGCCGACCTTGCCAGAACTCGACACGATCAGGCGTCAGGCCGTAGCCTCCCCAATGCGGCGGGCGCGGCACCTGTTCCGGGAAGCGGGCTTTCAGCTCGGCTTCGCGAGTCCTCAGCACTTCAGCATCCGCCACGGGCTGGCTCTGCTCGGACACCCAAGCGCCGATGCGGCTGCCATAAGGCCGGGAGGCAAAATAGGCATCCGATGCCGCCGCAGGCAATGTGCCGATGCGGCCTTCAATACGAACCTGCCTCTCTAGCTCAGGCCAGAAAAAGGTCAGCGCCGCAAAAGGCTGTGCGGCGAGCTGCTGGCCCTTGCGACTCAGGTAGTTGGTAAAAAAACAGAGCTGACCGGCATCGATGCCCTTCAGCAGGACAATCCGCGCGCTAGGCCGGCCTTCGGCATCCACCGTGGCCAGATTCATCGCCGTGGCTTCGTTCACGCCGGCCGCTATGGCCGCACTCAGCCAGTCTTGCAGCTGCTGCAACGGATCGCTGCGGCAATCATCCGGGCTGAGGCCATGACGGCCATACTCCAGTCGAATGTCCGCCAGATTCGGCGGTGTCATACCGGCAAGGTTTCCAGCAGTGCTGTGGTTTCCGGCGACGCAAAGAACGACTCCAGATGCTCCTTGATGCGGCGCTCGATATAGCCCGACTCCACCCAAGCCGTCACCAGCGGCGAACCGATGGCGATGACTTCGCGCACGATCTGCTTGCGGGTGATGCCGAGGCCGAGCAGCACATCCATGGCGGTCTGGTCGCCGGCATGGGCATACCAGCCCTGAATCAGGTAAGCCACCTGCTGCTTCATGAAATCGGTCTGGCGAATCTGGTTCCAGAACACCATGGCCATGTAGCTCATGCCCTCGATTTCCAGATGACGACTGGCCTGGCCCAGCTCGTAGGCTTCCAGATGCGGCCAGAGCTGATCGGCAAAGGCCCGCAGCTGATCTTCATTGAGCGCCTTGTTGACCAGCGCTTCGCTGAACGCCGCCGTGCTGCGCACATTCGACTGCAGATAATTCTTCAGCGTCGCTTCCACGGTTTGTTCGAGGTTGCCGAACTTGCCCATCATGCCCTTGCCGGCCTTCAGCAGCGACGACATGCCAGGCACATTGCGCGACAGCGGATTTTCGGTGAGCAGGTAGTCCTGGATGGCGTGGAACAGCACATCCGAGAGCAGGCGATGATAGATCGGGCTACCGAGCACGGCATGAATGACATCGCCACGCAAGGCCGGGCGTGATACCAGTCGCTCCACCATGAAGTCATAGATCTGGCGGTTGATAAGCTGGCGCATCGGCATCTGCTGATGGCTGGGATTGTTCAGGCCCATCTCGACGAGCATGACGACCTGCTGACGCAGCGCTTCCGTGGGCTCATAGCCGAGGATGTTGCGCTCGATCCAGCCGATGATGACATCCTGGCTGAAGAGCTGCGTGACGGTGATGCGCTCCAGCAGGTCGCAATAAGCGCTGGCCTCGGTCTTCAGGTGATCCTGCAAGGTCTCGCCAGACAGCTCGCGCAGCAGGAATTGCAGCTGGGCCGTCATTAACTGGTGAGCGATGGGATGCATGGCAAACTCCGTGAACATCAAACTGATGCGCAACATAACGGGTTGAATCAGCAAAATCCATGCTGAAAGGCAGCTGTGGGTCAACGAATCGTTGACCAAGCGCGTAGATTTTGAAATAACATAACCTGACCAGCGCGAGATGCTGTGTTATTTACTATAAAAAGCGAGTCTGTCGGCATGACTTTTCCCTTGAAGAGGCGACCCGTTTCCGGTCTTTCTGCCTCACTTAAAGACGCTACGCTGTCCCTGTCCGGCCTGCTGCTGCTCGCGGTTCTGAGCACGGCTGCGAGCGCGGCTCCGTTTGCCTATTTCACCGACAAAGACCCGGTTGAGAGTCTGCAGGTGGCGGTGCCACCGGCTGCCGCCGATGACATGGCCATGACGGCACTGACCTTGATGGGCACGCCCTACAAGTTTGGCGGCACCTCGCCCGAAGGCGGCTTCGATTGCAGTGGCCTGGTGCAATACATCTATCGCGACATCAGCACGGTGACCTTGCCGCGCACAGCCGCTGAAATGGCCAATTTGGCTGGCCGCGATGTGACCACGCGAGAGTTGGTGGTGGGCGACTTGCTGTTTTTCCGCTTGGG
>CALEYY010000263.1 GCA_937928295.1 uncultured Moraxellaceae bacterium | reverse complement strand
AAGCACCATCGTTTCCGTGGCTTTGCGCTGACCAGCAGCATCAGCATGGCCGGGCTCTACGCTTTTATCGCGGTCTCGCCCTTTGTGTTCATCGAGCACTTCAAAGTCGCCCCCGCGCATTTCGGCTGGATATTCGGCGGCAATGCCTTCTGGCTGATTCTGGCCTCGCAGCTCAACGGCCGCTTGGTACGCCGTTTTCAGCCCTTGCCTTTGCTCAAGGCCAGCTTGCTGGTGCAAATGCTGGCGGGCGCGATGCTCTTGCTGGTGGGCTGGACTGGCATTGGCGGGTTGTGGCTACTGCTGCCGCCGCTGTTTCTCTACACCGGCTGCCTGGGCTTCATCCTGCCCAATGCCACCATCCTCGCGATGGAGCCCTACAAGGCGCAGGCCGGCACTGCCTCGGCGCTGTACGGCACTATCGGCTCGCTGTCTGGCGCCATCGCCGCCAGCGCGGTCAGCGCCATGCAAGGGCAGGATGCCCGCACGCTGTGTACCGTGATGGCGCTTTGCACCTGCCTGGCGTGTTTGCGCAGCCGCTTTTTGCGGGCCTGAGTCCGGCATCAGGCTGACTTTAGCAGGCTTCAGGCAGGCTGGTTTCAAGCTTAAAGCGGGCGCAGATGCTGCTCCACATCGCCGGCCTTCAACATGTCTTGAAACGCCCCGCTAATGTCTTCGCTGACCGTGAGCGCCGCCTGCCAGGCCGCCAGGCGTAGATTGTCGCGGCCGTGATAAATCTTGAAATCCTGGCGACAGGGAATCTTCGCGCCCGGCAATTTCGCAATCACTTCCGGTGCCGGTGACAGCACCAGCATGCGCTCGCCATGACGCGGCTGGCGCTGCTTCAGACGCTTGTCGAACCAGCCGCTGACCACGCGTTGCTCATAATGCGGAATGAACAGGATGCCGGCATCGGCGGCTGTTTCCTGCAAAGGCAGATCCATGTGGTAATCGACCATGCCGCCGTCAATGTGTGCGCCCGCCGGGCCTTGCGGGATGTCGCGCACGGTCTCCATGAGCAGGGGGATGGTGCCGCTGGCCAGGGTCACCGGTGCCAGGTTGTCGCGCGTTAGTCGGGCCGTATGCGTGCGAAACGCATCGCCGGCCAGTACCGCAGCAGCCTGGGTGTGATTCTGGAAAACGCAGCGCTCGAAGCGCGTCGCCAGTCGATGCCGAGCGCGCAGATTGCTGGCATAGGCCAGCGCAAAACCGATGGCCTGCCACGCCGGCTGCCTCGCCGCCGCCAGCCCCAGGCAGCGCGTGGTCAGCAGATTCAGCTGCAACCAGGGATGATGCAGGATGTAGCTCATGTCATCGGCCTGCAGCAGCGTATGCAGAATATCGTTCACTTCGCGCGTGATGTCGGCCGCCGTGGGCTTGCTGGCGTAATGTTGTCGGCAATAAGCCTGATACAGCCGCTCTGCGGCGGCGGCTGGATCGGGATGCGCCGCTGCCAGCAACCGGAAAGCACCAATCGATGAGCCGAATGCCGGCAAGGCTTGCTTGCGCTGCGGCAGCCACTGCGAAAACAGAAAACGATCAAGATGGCTTTGGATGATGAATTTCGGGCCGCCGGCCGGCGCGCCGAAGGCGGCCAGGCTATCGGCCGTGAAGCCGTGCTGCTGAATCTGCATGCGCGCCGTTTGACCGGCGCGCAAGACGAACGGCAGCGTCATGCCAAGGCGGCGATGGCGGCGGCGTAATCGGGCTCATCACCAATTTCGGCGACGAGTTCGCTGTGCAGCACCTTGTTGTCGGCATCGAGCACGATGACGGCTCGTGCCGCGAGACCGGCAAGCGGGCCATCAGCAATGGCAACACCATAGTTCTTCAGAAACTCGGCACCACGCAAGGTTGACAGATTTACAACCTTATCCAAGCCTTCTGCGCCACAGAAGCGAGCTTGTGCAAACGGAAGGTCAGCCGAAATGCAAAGCACTACGGTATTTTCCAGACTGCTGATTTCAGCGTTGAACTTGCGTACGGACATGGCACAAGTCGGGGTGTCGACACTTGGGAAGATATTCAGCACTTTGCGCTGGCTGCCAAAGCTGGCCAGTGTGGTGTCTGCCAGCTTGCCGCTGACCAGCGAAAAGGCGGGAGCGGTTTGACCGATGCTGGCGAGAAGGCCATCAACGCGGACGGGGTTGCCATGCAGGGTAACGGTACTCATGTGACTTAACTCCGAAGCAGTGGTTGTAATGCTTCGGAGTTAAGCAGATTTGTTGGATCAAAGGGATAGATCAATGTTTCATTTTCAGCCGTGTAGCGATTGAAAATGGTTAATTTTTGGCGGGATGTGGCTCTGCATAGGGCTGAGTCAAGAGCACCCAGATACCTTTAAACAGCATGCTGATGGTGACTGCGCTGGCAATAATAACCATGCTGATCTCCTGTGTCCTGATGGTGTCGGGTACACAACAAGAGTGCCCATGCACACAGTGCCATGCCAGTAATCTTTGGTGCTATCGATGAAGTGAATGAACTTGCTGAACCTCGCCACAGGCGATGCTCTGGCTCCATCAGACGAAAGAAAGCTAGCTATCTGGTTAGCGTCAGCAGTTATTTAAAGCCCGCAGCAGTTAGCGACTTCAGTGCTGAGAGCTGTTTCGGAGTATTGCGGATGCTACTGATTTGAAAAGAGTTTAGCTGAGATGGCGACTATGCTGAAATTTAGCACATTTGATATGTCAGAAAATATATAGTATTTTTCTGACATGAGAAGACCGATCAGTGTCATGCAACAAGTCCGTACCTACATTGAGCAGCAACCGCTGGGGAGGCCGTTTACTCCAGCGACACTGCTTGCATGCGGTTCGCGGGCGGCTGTGGATCAGGCACTGTCTCGTCTAACCAAGGCTGGTTTTATCGAGCGTATGGGCCGTGGTCTGTTCGTGCGGCCTGAGGTCAGTCGCTATGCGGGTAAAGTCATGCCCGAGGCATTTCAAGTGGCCGAAGCGCTGGCTGCACGGACGGGTGCCGTGGTGAGTGTGCATGGTGCGGAAGCGGCCAGGCGTTTTGGCCTGACAACTCAGATGCCGACGCAGTCGGTATTCATTACTAGCGGGCCATCCCGCCGTATTTTGATCGGTAATCTGGAGGTACGCCTGAGCCATGTCAGCAGCCGCAAAATGGCGTTAGCTGGACGGCCTGCCGGCATGGCCTTGTCAGCCCTTTGGTATCTTGGCAAGCAAGCGGTAGCCCCTGCGACCATCGCAGTTTTGCGCCAGCGCCTGCTAGCGGAAGAGTTCAGTGTGCTAAGCAACAGCAAGTCAATCATGCCGGCGTGGATGAGTGATGTTTTCAACCAGTTTGAACAAGGACAGTACGCGAGTGGCTGAACACTACCTGCAGCTTCCACTGTCAGAGCAATCTGCCGTTTTGAGTGCCAAGGCACCAGAGCTTGGGCGCGTGCCCGAAGTGCTGGAAAAAGACATCTGGGTTTGCTGGACATTGCTGCAGCTGTTCAGCATGCCA
>CALEYY010000262.1 GCA_937928295.1 uncultured Moraxellaceae bacterium | reverse complement strand
ATCAACTACAGCCGCGACAACCTGCGCGAAGCCCAAGCACTGCTGAAAGCGGCCGGCTGGCATCTGGACAAGACTCATCTAGTCAATGCCCAAGGCCGGCCGCTGGCTCTGGAGATGCTGCTGGTGCAACCGGAATTCGAGCGCATTACGCAGCCGTTCAAGCGCAATCTGGCCCGCCTCGGCATCACGCTGAACATCCGCATTCTGGATGCCGCGCAGTATGTTGAACGCCTGCGCCAATTTGATTACGACATGACGGTGGGCGGCTTTCCGGCCTCCAGCTCGCCGGGCAACGAGCTCTGGAGCTTCTGGGGCAGCGCGGCGGCATCGACCCCCGGCAGTCGCAACCTGACCGGCTTGCAGTCAGCGGCCGCAGATGCCCTGATCACGCGCATCACCGGCGCCAAGGATCGCGGCGAGCTGGTCACCGCCGTGCGCGCGCTCGACCGCGTGCTGCGTGCGCAATGGCTGGTGGTGCCGCACTATCACACTCCCGTCTATCGCATTGCCGCGTGGAATCGCTTCAGCCACCCGCCGCGTCCGCCGCGTTACGGCGACGGGCTCGATGCCTGGTGGTTTGATGCCGCCAAGGCCGCGAAACTTGCCGGCAGCACCGCCCCGGAGGCACCGTAATGGCCGGCTATATTCTGCGTCGTCTGGCGCTGATGGTGCCAACACTGTTCGGCATCCTGCTCATCAACTTTCTGGTGATTCAGGCTGCGCCCGGTGGCCCGGTGGATCGCACCCTCGCCCATTTGCAGGGCCTGAGCGGCTCGGCGCTTGCCAGCACCGGCGATATCTCGGTGACCAGCAATCCGTCCGGCAGCGGCTATCGCGGCAGCCAGGGCCTGGACCCCGAGCTGATCGCCGCCATTGAAAAGCAGTACGGCTTCGACAAGCCACCGGCCGAGCGCTTCTGGAAAATGCTCAAGGACTTCGCGCACTTTGATCTCGGCTCGAGCTTTTATCGCGACATGCCGGTTCTGGATCTGGTGAAAGAAAAACTGCCGGTATCGCTGTCGCTGGGGTTGTGGAGCACGCTGCTGATCTATCTGATCGCCGTGCCGCTGGGCATCCGTAAAGCGTTGCACCCGGGCAGCCGCTTCGATGTCTGGAGCAGCGGAGCAATCATCGTGGCCTACGCCATTCCCGGCTTTCTGTTTGCTCTGCTGCTCATCATCGTATTTGCCGGCGGCAGCTACTGGCAGTGGTTTCCCATGCAGGGGCTGGTGTCGGAAAACTTCGCCACGCTGTCACCCGGAAGGCAGTTGCTCGACTACGCGCATCACATGGTTTTACCGACGATTTGCCTGACGCTGGGCAGCCTCGCCACCCTCACTCTGTTCACGCGCAACAGCTTTCTGGAAGAGCTGCAAAAGCATTATGTGCTGACCGCTCGTGCCAAGGGTGCCAGTGAGCGCCGCGTGCTGCTCGGCCATGTCTTCCGCAATGCCATGCTGATCCTGATTGCCGGCTTGCCGGCGACCTTGTTCGGCATTCTGTTCACCGGCGCCTTCCTGATCGAGATTTTGTTCAATCTGGATGGTCTAGGCCTGCTCAGTTACGAGTCCGTGATCAATCGCGACTACCCGGTGATTTTCGGCACGCTCTTTCTGTTCACGCTGATGGGCATGTTGCTGCGTCTGATCGGCGACCTTTGTTATCGCTGGGTCGATCCGCGCATCCATTTCGAGCAGGTGAGCTCATGATGGCCGCATCGCGCTGGTCGCCCATGACGCAGCGGCGCTGGGCGCAGTTTCGCGCCAACCGCCGCGCGTGGTGGTCGCTGCTAAGCCTGCTGGTCATCTTTGGCATTACCCTCGGTGCCGAGCTGATCGCCAACGACAAGCCACTGCTGGTGCGCTACCAGCACGAGTGGATAGTACCGCTGCTGGAGGATGTGCCGGAGACCCATTTCGGCGGCGCATTCGACACCACCACGGTGTATCGCGACCCGGCGGTGCAGGCGCTGATCGACCAGCACGGCTGGATGCTATGGCCGGTGATTCGCTTTAACGCCGACACCATCCACTTCGAGCGCGCCGAACCTACGCCCTCCAAACCCTCACCCGATAACTGGCTAGGCACCGACGATCAGGGCCGCGATGTGCTGGCTCGGCTGATCTACGGCATCCGCATTTCGCTGGCCTTTGCCGGCTTGCTGACCCTGGCGACGGTCATTCTGGGTGTCGGCACCGGTGCCATTCAGGGCTACTGGGGCGGCTGGACCGACCTCATCGGCCAGCGCTTTATCGAAATCTGGTCGGGCCTGCCAGTGTTGTTCATGCTCATCATCCTGTCCAGCGTGGTGGTACCTAATTTCTGGTGGTTGCTGGGCCTGCTCGCGCTGTTCAGCTGGACGGACCTGAGCGGGCTGGTACGCGCCGAATTCCTGCGCACACGCCAGCTCGACTATGTTCGCGCCGCGCGCACGCTGGGCGTGAAGCCGATGGTGTTGGTCTGGCGGCATGTGCTGCCCAACGCCATGATCACCACGCTGACCTTGCTGCCCTTCATCTTTACCGGGGCCATCGGCCTGCTGACCTCGCTAGACTTTCTCGGCTTCGGCCTGCCGCCGGGCTCGGCTTCGCTGGGCGAGCTCATCGCGCAAGGCAAGAACAACCTGCAATCGCCCTGGCTGGGCCTCACCGCCTTTTTCAGTCTGGCCGTGCTGATGACTCTGTTGGTCTTCATCGGCGAGGGCCTGCGCGATGCCTTTGATCCGCGCCATGTGGCGGTGCAACGATGAATCTGCTTCAGATCGAAAACCTGCGAATTCGCAGTGCCGCCGGCAGCACGCTCGTCGATCAGCTGTCATTGCAAGTCGATACCGGCGAGTGGGTTGCGCTGGTCGGTGAGTCCGGCTCGGGCAAATCACTCACGGCGCTGTCCTGCCTGCAGCTTTTGCCGGCCGGCCTGAACCTGCAAGGCCAAGTGCGCTGGCAGGGCAAAGACATCGCACAGTTCAAGCCGGATCAGCTACAGAAGCTGCGCGGAGGCGATGTCGGCATGGTCTATCAGGAGCCGCTGACGGCGCTGAACCCGCTGCATCGCATCGGCAAGCAGCTGCTGGAGGCGATCACGCTGCATCAGCCCTTGCCGCCGGCGATGGCGCGGCAAAAAGCCATCAGCCTGCTCAAGGAAGTCGGCATCGACGAACCTGAACGCCGGCTGCTGGCATGGCCGCACGAGCTGTCTGGCGGCCAGCGCCAGCGCGTGGTCATTGCCATGGCGCTGGCCAATTCGCCGAAGTTGCTGATTGCCGATGAGCCCACCACCGCGCTCGATGCCCTGCTGCAGAACCAGATTCTCGACTTGCTGAAAAGCCTTCAGCGCCGACGCGGCCTAGCGATCCTGCACATCAGCCATGATCTGCCGCAGGTGCGCCGTTACGCGGATCGTATTCTGGTCATGCAAGCCGGGCGCGTGCTGGAAGCCGGCCCGACGGAAACCGTCTTTGCTCAGCCCCAGCACGA
>CALEYY010000261.1 GCA_937928295.1 uncultured Moraxellaceae bacterium | reverse complement strand
AAGACACTCTTTCCCTACACGACGCTCTTCCGATCTTTGCCGAAGTACATACGCACATGGCGATGGGCCATGAGATGTCCGATGGCGGCAAGCTGGTCGGGCCGTCGGCCGGCGGTGTCATGTACGGTCAGATGTTCCATCGCTTCGGTGTGCCGCACGCGATGGAAGACTGCAAGGACTGGCATGGTCCCAATGGCATCCGTGATCCGGAGGCACTGATTCTCGACCTGAAGCCATTGACCATGCACGAGACCCAGGGCTGGCCGAGCTTTGTGTCCTGGCCGGCAGCGGACTCCCAGCTGCATCAGGCCATGTATTACAAATGGGTCGAGCGTGCCTGGAAGGCGGGCATGCGCATCATGGTCAGCGAGGGCACCAACATTGCTGCGCTGTGTGAAGTCGGGCGCGCGGGGGTACTGCGCCCGGATGCCGATTGCAATGACATGAGCGTGGGCATCAAGCAGGTGAAATACCTGTTCGATCTGCAAAACTATGTAGATGCACAGGAAGGCGGGCCGGGCAAGGGCTGGTTCCGTATTGTCAGCAGTCCGGCGATGGCGCGCGAAGTCATCAACGAGGGCAAGCTGGCGGTGGTGGCCGGCCTTGAGTTTGCCAACCTGTTTGATTGCACAGTGACATTTGATCCGTTGGGCAACGAGACGCGCGGCTGCACCAAGGAAAGCATCGACAAGCAGAGCGACGAAGTATGGCAGCTCGGCGTGCGCGAGCTGTTCCCGTATCACGATGTGAACAGTGCGCTCGGCGGCACCGGCATTTTCAATGGCGATGCGCTGAATCTGGTCGGTTTTGTCGGGACGCATCAGTTCTGGAAGACCTACGATTGCGCGGATACCGGCGAGGGTGCCAAGTACTTCTATGATGCCGGTGCCTACATGACCACGGCGATTCCGGGCACCGGCTCCGACCCCATCAGCTCTGCGGTGATTGGCTTGCTGCAGGGGCCGGCACCGACTTATCCGGCGGATCGTCGTCAGTGCAACTCACGCGGCATGACGGATCTGGGCGAGTACGCAGTGCAGAAGCTGATGAAGAAGAAGTTCATCATCGACATCGATCATGCGGAAATTTCCATCAAGCAGAAGATGTTGGATATGGCGAAGCTGCAAACGCCGTCGTACCCGATGATTTCGGCGCATGGCGGTCACGGCGGTATTAGCCTGGCGCAGGCGAAAGAAATTCTCGACAACGGCGGCCTGATCTATCCGTTCAAGCCCAATGGCAAGGGCCATGTGGACTTCATGAAGAAGCTCAAGCCGATCTGGCCGGCCGGCAAGCCCATGGCCGTGGGCTATGGCATGGATGCCAACGGCATCGCCGACCGTGCGCCGCCACGAGGCGCGGGCAGCAAGCCGGTGAAGTATCCGTTCACGCTGTTCAGCGGCCCGGACTGGGGTGATCGCTATGCTAAGGCCGGCATCAAGCCGCTCAGGGTGAAGCTGCAGACCATCCCGGAAAGTGGCAAGACCTGGAATATCGATGAGGTAGGCACGGCGCACTACGGCATGGTCGCCGATTATGTCGAGGAAATTCGTCTGGAGGGCGGGCAGGAGGCGGTGGATGCGCTCTACAACTCGGCGGAAGCCTATCTGCAGATGTGGGAACGAATTACCAATCGCTGATGTGGGCGCGGTGCTGTGTTTTTAAGGCGGGGGCTGCTCAGCCCCCGCCAATCGCGTGGACGACTTCGATGACATCGCCGGCAGCACACAGGCTGTGTGCATGCTGGCTGCGCGGCACGATCTCGCCGTTGCGCTCCACGGCAATGCGCTTGCCGGTCAGGCCCTGTGCGGCAATCAGTTCAGCGATGGTGCAGGTGTCGGCAAGATTCAGCGCCTCGCCGTTGTAGCGAATTTGCATGTTCAGGCGCTCCGCATCAGGTTCCAGGCCAACCACAGCCAGCCGGCGATGAAGGCCAGACCGCCAATCGGTGTGATGGCGCCGAACCAGCGCGGCGCGCCTAGCGCCATGGCGTAGAGACTGCCCGAGAAAATCACGATGCCCACTTGCAGCAGTACGGCGGAGGTCTGCACGGCTGTTGTTGGCAATGCTGGCGTCGCCAATGCAGTGATCGCTAAAGGGCTGCTCAAACTGACCCGCAACAGCACGCCAAGCGCGAGCAGGCCCAAGGCATGCCACATCTGATACGCCACGGCGGTTTGCCACCAGCCCAGCGCTTCCGTGCTCAGGCGTGCTTTCAGGGCATGAGCGCCGAAAGCCCCGGTCATGACCGCGAGGGCCATGTTCAGGGCGGCGAGTGCTATCCAGTTCATTGTGATGGTCTCTGCCGGTGTAAGGCGGCCAGTTTCAAATAGCCGGCTCAGGCGGTAAGTGCGGCCCGAACCTTGTCCATGGCATTTTTTTCGAGCTGACGAATGCGCTCGGCAGATACCCCGAATTCGTCGGCCAGTTCGTGCAGCGTGGCCTTGTCTTCGCTCAGCCAACGACGCGCCAGAATGGCCTGGCTGCGGGTATCCAGCGCATGGATGGCGGCCATCAGGTTGTCGGTGTTGCGGCTTTCGGTGTCGTCGGCTTCCACCAGCAGCGCCGGGTCGTAGCGGTGATCTTCAAGATAATGAATCGGCGCTTTCGCGGCCTTTTCGTCATCGTCGTCGATGCTGCCTTCCAGCGCGGTGTCGTGCGAGAGCAGGCGACCTTCCATCTCGAAGACATCGCGCATGGACACATTCAGGTCTTCGGCGATGGCGGCGGCTTCGGCCTGAGTCAGTCCGCGCGATGACTTTTTCATGCTGCGCAGATTGAAGAACAGCTTGCGCTGGGCCTTGGTGGTGGCGACCTTCACGATGCGCCAGTTCTTGATCACATATTCGTGGATTTCGGCCTTGATCCAGTGCACGGCGAACGACACCAGGCGTACGCCCATGGTCGGATCGAAGCGCTTCACGGCTTTCATGAGGCCGATGTTGCCTTCCTGGATCAGGTCAGCCTGCGGCAGGCCGTAGCCGGAGTAGCTTTTGGCGATATGCACCACGAAGCGCAGGTGCGCGAGCACGAGCTGGCGCGCGGCATCGAGGTCATCGTGGAAGTGCAGGCGCTCGGCGAGCGCGCGCTCTTCATCGGCGGTGAGTACCGCGACACGGCTGACCGACTGAATATAGGAACCGAGGTTGACGCCCGGAACGGTTACTGCGATGGGCTGCAAGTCTTTGCAGTCGCTCATCTTTTTACGCCTCCGACGGCACTTGGCCATCTGCTGGGTTCATAACGACGGTGAATCATAGCACTCGTGTGCTGCCCTGCAAGATGACGCCGCCCAGCCCGCTCGGTTGACGCCGTGAATGCAGGCAGGCGCAGATCAGGACTCCAGCTCGCGCAAATGCCGGCCCACGGCCAGCCAGGCACCGAGCCAGCCGAGAAAACTGGCCCCGGCTAGTACGCCTAGGCCGGTTGTGAATGACGGATAACTGAGCGCAAACGAACTGCTGTAAAGGCGGGCCATTTGCGTCACCGGCTCATTCAGCCAGGCGGTTAAGCCGCTGACCGAAATCAGCGTGAACACGCCGGCGCTGAGGCCACACCACACACCCATATAAATGAATGGGCGACGAACAAAGCCATGTGTGCCGCCGAGCAGTGAAATGACGCGAATTTCATCGCGACGAGACTCGATGCTGAGGCGGATGGTATTGCCCACGACCAGCAGGCCGCCGAGCAGCAGCGCACCGCCGATGGCCCAGAGCAGGCGCTGGCCGAGCTCGAGAATGGTTTGCAGGCGCTGCACCCAGGCAATGTCCACTTCCGCCAAGGCCACTTCCGGCCATTGCGCGAGCTGATCGCGCAAGCGGGTCATGGCCGATGAGCTGGCGTTGGCATCCGGAAACACTTCCAGCACGGCGGGCAGCGGATTTTCACCGAGCTGCTCCAGTGCCGGGCCGTAGCCGGACTGCTGCTTGAATTCTTCTAGAGCGCCTTCCGGCGAAATCAGGCGTGCCGAAGCAATGCCGGGCAATGCCGCTGCCCGCGCCACAATGGCGGCACGATCTTCGGCGGCCACACTTTCATTCAGGTAGATGGACAGCCGGGCTTCGCCATCCCAGCCGGTGGCGGCGCTGCGGGCATCGTCGAGCAGCTTGCCCAGCGCCAGCGGCAGGGTCAGGGCGATGGTCATCACCAGAACCGTCATGAGCGTGGACAACGGTGACTGGGCGAGACGGCCGAAGCTGTCTTTGGCTTCGCGCTGATGGTGTTGCAGCCAATGCGTGGTGCGCGATGACAAGGTGCTGTGCTGTTTTTCAGCGCCGCGAGCAGCAATAGGCTGGTTCATACGGAGGCTCCGGTGTCGGCGACTAGCTGGCCGGCCTTGAGTGTTAGCAGGCGATGGTGGAAGCGGGCAATCAGCGACAGGTCATGCGTGGCGACCAGAATGCTGACGCCCACGCGTGACAGTTCTTCAAAGATGTTCATGACTTCCACGGCCAGCTGCGGGTCGAGGTTGCCGGTGGGTTCATCGGCGAGGATGACGGCGGGCTTGCTGACCACGGCGCGGGCGATGCCGACGCGCTGCTGTTCGCCGCCAGACAGCTCGAACGGCAGCGACTTGGCGCGATGCTTGAGGCCGACCAGATCGAGCGCGGCATAGACGCGATTGGGGATGTCGCGCGGCTGCATGCCCGTAATCACCAGCGGCAGCGCCACATTGTCGTACACCGTGCGGTCGTCGAGCAGGTTGTGATCCTGATAGATCATGCCGATGTCGCGGCGGGCCATGGCAATCTGATTGCCCTTGAGCTGGCTGTGGTCGCGGTCATTGACGATGACGCGGCCGCTGCTGGCGCGCTCGATCAGCATGATGAGCTTGAGCAGGGTCGATTTGCCGGCACCGGAGTGGCCGGTCAGGAAGGCCATCTCGCCGGTTGGCAATTCAAAGCTGAGTTCGCGCAGCGCATCGAACTGCGGCGCGTAACGCTTGCTCACGGATTCAAAACGGATCATCTGATGCTCTCCACCGGGCGGTGACGGCGCTTAACGCGTCTCGTCGAACAGCGCCTCAACAAATTCGGCGGCCTCGAAGGGCCGCAGGTCATCCACGCCTTCACCCACGCCGACATAACGAATGGGCAGGTGAGTGCGGCTGGCGATATTGAACAGCACGCCGCCTTTGGCGGTGCCGTCCAGTTTGGTAATGACCAGGCCGCTAAGTTTGACGGCTTGATCGAAATCCTGCACCTGATTCAGGGCGTTCTGGCCGGTGCCGGCATCGACCACGAGCAGGGTTTCATGCGGCGCGCTCGGGTCAAGTTTCTGCAGCACGCGCACAACCTTGCTGAGCTCATCCATAAGATGGCTCTTGTTGTGCAGGCGGCCGGCCGTGTCGGCAATCAGCACATCAATGCCTTTGGCTTGTGCGCTTTGCAGCGCATCAAACAGCACCGACGCTGAGTCGGCACCGCTGCCCTGCGCGATTACCGGTACATTGTTGCGCTCGCCCCAGACTTGCAGCTGCTCCACGGCGGCGGCACGGAAGGTGTCACCGGCGGCGAGCATGACCGACTTGCCTTCACGCTGCAGACGCTTGGCGAGTTTACCGATGGTCGTGGTTTTTCCCACGCCATTGACGCCCACCACCAGAATCACAAACGGTGTGGATGCTTTCGGGATGACCAGCGGCTGCTGCCGTGGCGCGAGCAATTCGCCCAGCTCTTTCTGCAAGGCTTCATAAAGGGCGTGCGAGTGCAGCAGCTCGTTGCGTGAGACGCGCTCGGTCAGGGCATCGACGACGCGGCGCGTGGCATCAACGCCCACATCGGCGACCAGAAGCTGGGTCTCGATGTCTTCGAGCAGCTCGTCATCAATTTCCTTGGCGCCAATGAGCAGGGTGGCCATGCCTTGGCTGAAGCTTTTGCGGGTTTTCGACAGCCCGCTTTTCATGCGACTTAAAAAGCCGCCAGCCTCGGCAGAGGCGGTCTGATCTGTACTCATCTGGGTGTCCGACATGTGCCGGCGTGTCGCAGTGCGACAGCCTCGGGATGCGCTATGCTACCACCCGTTTTCTACATGCGGTGAGGTCATATGCGGCAGCTTGGGCGGCTCTTCGGGATGGCAGCACTCTTTTTGGTGGCAGCATCGGGTTTGGCGACGAATCCGGCCCTGGCCGCGCCTGCGCCCGCCAGTTTTGCCCTGGCCAATGGCCTGCGCGTCATCGTACAGGAGGATCATCGCGCGCCGGTGGTGCTCACGCAGGTGTGGTATCGCGTGGGTTCGGCCGATGAGCCGCCGGGCCTCACGGGTGTCTCTCATGTGCTCGAGCACATGATGTTCAAGGGCACGCCGACCGTACCCGTGGGCGAGTTCTCGCGGCTGGTGGCCTATGCCGGCGGCGATGACAACGCCTATACCAACGACAATTTCACGGTCTATTTCCAGCAGCATCTCGCCGATCGGCTGCCGCTGGCGCTGGAGCTGGAGGCCGACCGCATGCGCAATCTCACGCTCAATGCCGATGAGTTTGCCCGTGAGCTGAAGGTGGTCATGGAAGAGCGCCGCTTGCGCACCGACGACAATCCGCAGGCCTTGGCGATGGAGCGCTTTCAGACGCTGGCGCTGCTCAGCAGCCCTGAGCGCAACCCCACGATTGGCTGGATGCGCGATCTTGAAAGCCTGACCGTGAGCGATGTTCGCGCCTGGTACACGCAATGGTATGCGCCGGCCAATGCCACCTTGATCGTGGTCGGTGATGTGTCGCTGGCGCAGGTGCGCAGCCTCGCCGAGCAGTATTTCGCCGGCTTGCCGGCACAGGCAGTGCCACGGCGTGCTGCCATTCGCGAGCTGGACACGCCGGGCGAGCGCACGCTGACCATGACGCTGCCCGGCCAGGTGCCCTCGCTGTATCTCGGCTTCAACCTGCCCAGCCTAGCCAGCGCCCGCTCTCCGGACGATGCCTACGCCTTGCAGCTTTTGTCGGGCGTGCTCGATGGCGGCATCAGTGCCCGGCTTGAACGCGATGTGGTGCGTAATAATCAGGCCGCCGCGATTCGCTCCGGCTATGACTTGCTGGCACGAGGTGACACCTTGCTGACCATCACCGCCGTGCCCGCAGCGGGCCAGTG
>CALEYY010000260.1 GCA_937928295.1 uncultured Moraxellaceae bacterium | reverse complement strand
GCGGGCCAATCACGCTGTAGCCGTTGAGGTCCAGCGTGACATTGGGGCCGGTGATCGCGATGCCTGTCTGGCCCGCCGGCACCAGCAGGTTGCTGCGCAGGATGTAGTGGCCGGGCTGGCTCAGGGTAACGGGGTAGCCGGCGCTGTCGCCCGGCGTGATGTTGCCGGCCAGGGCGCGGTTCTGGTCGATGCTGGTCTGCGCCAAGGCGGCGGAGCCGACGGCCACCAGGGTGGTGGCGATGGCGGCGGCGATGAGGCTGCGGGTGAAGGTCATGGTGTCGCTCCTGAGCGGGTCGGCGTGATGCCGGGTGGTTTGGATCGCTTCGCACCTTGCCGTCAAGACTACACGAGGGGATACAGGCTGATCATGTCATGCTACTTTCCGACAGGATAATCAAGTCTTTATTTGGTATTGGTAGTCTTTGGCTATCGCGCTTTTTAGAATAAAAAATGAGTTGGTTTATTCATGCTGATCAAAGTGCCTATCCGACGGGTGAGGGCATTGGCGATGAAGGGTATCTGACGCATCTGGAGCTGCGTTACCAGCTGGGGCGTATGAGTCTGGAGACTTTGGTTGCGCGTCGCTTGGTGGGTGGCAATCCACAGTCGGATCCCCATGAGGATCCACTGGCGGCGTGGCTGATCTTCAGTTATGCGTTCTGATTGAGTCAAACTTTGCCGGTGTTATGGATTCCTTGTCATGAGGCGTACTGCTACATTCGGGCATGACAGAAAATCAATAACACAGGATGCAAATCATGGCGCTCGCATACTCCCTGCTCGATGTCTTTGCTGATTCGCCGTTTCAAGGCGTGCAGGTGCCGGTGGTCTCACTCAATGGCCACACGCTGTCTGATGCGCAGAAGCAGGCGCTGGCCAGCGAGTTCCAGCAAACCGAAACCGTGTTCATCGATGCCGCATCTAAGGGCGACCCCGCCAGTGTGTTCAACAGCCAAGGTCGCTGTCTGTTCGGTGCGCACACCATCCTCGCGGCGTCCTACATTGCCTACGAAAAAGGGCTGGTGACGGATGAGGGCAAGTACAGCACGCTGTCGTTCACGCAGCAGAAGCAGGTCATCGACAGCTTCATCGACAACGCCGAGGATGGCCCCGGTGCCATCCAGTTCTCGCGCACGCTGAACCCGACCATCGATCACTACACGCCCAGCGTTGTGCAGCTGGCGGCCATGCTCAACACCGACGAGCGCCATATCTCGTTCAGCAAGTACAAGCCCATGGTGGTCAGCGTGGATCATCCGGTGCTGATCATTCCGTTCACGCGCCCCGAGCATGTGCTCAGTGCCAGCCTCAATGCCGAGCGCTGGGCCGATCTGGCCGGTCATGTGTACACGCCGCAGCTGTTCCTGTTTGCGCCCGGCAGCATCACCGGGCAGACGCAGTTCCACGGTCGCCTGCTCAACTTCGAGCTGGGCCGTGGCGCGCTGCCGCCCATCGGCAGCGTGATGCCGGAGTTCATCGCTTATCTTGCCGAACAGGCTGAGACCACGCCGGGCACGCACACTTTCTCGATTGATCGCGGCAGCCAGACCACGCGCAAGAGCATCCTGCATGCCGAGTTCGACAAGCGGCCGGGGCGGGAAGTGCGCTGCCGCATCGGTGGCCATGTCATCAAGATGGGCATGGGTGAGATGCTTTATCCAAGCTGATGGCCTTCGAGGTGTGAATTGTCAGTCGTTTTCTTTCTTCATGGTTTGGAGAGCGGGCCGGAGGGTTTGAAGATTCAGGCCATGCGGGCGGTTGCCGAACGGCTGGGTTGGCGCACAGAGGCCCCAGACTTTCGCGGTATGCGTGATCCGGTGTTGCGCACTCGTCACTTGCGCACGCTGCTGCCAGTGTCTGAGCCTGTGGTGTTGGTTGGCTCCAGCTTGGGTGGCTATGTTGCTGCGCATACGGCGCAGAGGCTGGCATCCAGCGCCATGCCAATTCAGGGTTTGTTCTTGTTGTGTCCGGCGTTTGATCTGCCGGGATACCCGTTGACGCGCCCGGCGCAACCATTGCGAGGTGATGCCGTCTGTATTGTGCACGGCCGCCATGACACCGTTGTGCCTCTTGCCAACTCCGAGCGCGCTGCGAGTGCGTGGCAATGCGCCTTGCTGGTGACTGAAGATGAGCATCCGCTACACGCCAGTGTGGATGTGATTTGCGACTGGCTGGCGATTTGGTTACACAAACAAAAGTTGGAATAACGAAAGAGGGTCTGCGGTTACAGTTGCACCGTTTGTTATGCAACGACAATACAAGTTGCTTCAGTTCGCCAACCCATCAGCGTCTTTCTTGCCTCGATAGTTCGATGACGACATCGACCGGGGCAGCGAACATGATCATTGCGGAAAGACACCTTCAAGACGCCACTCACTGGGGGCAACGGCTTTTACTGGCCACACTGTCTGTTCTTGTTGCAGCGTGTGGTGGTGGCGGTGGCGGCGGTAGTAGCGGTGGCGGTGGCCAGCCGACGGGCACCAGCGGTACGGGCTCTGCTCCGGTTTCCATGACACTGGCTCCCGATGGCAGTGCGCGTACCGTCAACACGAGCTGTCCTTTTACCCAGGCGCTGGGTACGGCTCGCAATGATGGCTTGCGCATTGAGCAAGTGCGCTGGCTGCAAACGGTGTCGCTGGATCCTGGCCAGCCTGATACGCGTCTGGCCGGTGGGAAAACAGTCAAAATGCGCATTGATTTGTTGGCTGACAGCGCTCGCGCAGCACCTGCCATTCGTGCCGTTCGTGTTTATGACCCGGCAACCAGTACCTGCACCAGTTACAGTCTTGTCGGCCCAAACACGGTACCGACATCTATTACCCTAGATACCTTGAGCAATGCCTTCGTTGCTACCATTCCGGCCGACAAGATCAAGCCGGGCATGGGGGTATCCGTTGTCTTTGATGACAGCACCGGTCGCGCTGCTAGTGAGGCGGACGCAACCTATCGTTATTTCCTGCCCTCGGTTGCTCCGGCACAAACGGAAACCGTGCGTATCATTCCTTTGACCATTCTCGGTGCCACGGCCTCTGTCAGCAGTGCCAACTTGTCGGCAGTGCTGACGCGTTTACACCCCATCAGCAGCGTGACAGTGTTGACGACGCCAGCACTGTCGGTGACCTCCATCACCTTGGGCAATCTGATTTCTACGGGCGTGGCCTCTATCGCCCTGATGACATCGCTACTCGACGAGGTGGACAACTATTGTGCGCAGCTCAATGGCAGTCAACGAACGGCGCGAACTGCACCGAAATGTGTGGCGCTCTTTCCCGACAGCATCCTTTTCCGTCCGACTTCGGGGAGTGGTCAGGTCGTTGGTCTGGCCTATGTGGGCGGTATTTCGCTGGTCGCCCAGCAGGTGCCCGAGGACCTCGCGTCCCGGGTGGCCGTGCTGCCGACCGCCTACATGCTGCTCAACGTCATCGAGATCGCCGGGAGCACCTCGCTCGAGCCCGCCGACGTCGCGGCGGTCGGTCTCGATTTCGCGCCGGGCGTGCCGGTGCGCGGCCTTCGCCACGGGCCTCTGTGGGGCGGTCTTAGATCGGAAGAGCACACGTCTGAACTCCAGTCACAC
>CALEYY010000259.1 GCA_937928295.1 uncultured Moraxellaceae bacterium | reverse complement strand
AGTAGTTATCAGATAACTCCGTTCAAAGGTGAGCCTATTAAATACTTCAGTTGTTACATAACTATATAAAACAATTACATGATTCATATAGCCGATGATGGCGTCGGCAACCGCGGCCGGCTGCTCCGGCAGCAGTGCATGCGCGGCGTTGTCGATTTTGGCGATCGTCACGCGGTCCGCGCCCCACTGGTCGCGGTAGTTGTAGATGCTGTCCGGCGGTGACAGCGGATCTTTCAATGACAGCACGTCAAGCACCGGCGCCGTGCCTGCGGTCCACCATTCCGGTTTCGGTGTGGCTTCGGTGGCGTCACGCTCGGCATGCATCACTTCTTCGTCCCAGCCGCCGAGCCAGACGCTGGCGTCGTTGCCGGGCGCAAAAAACACATGTTGCAGATGTTTGAGCCTCGTCGCTTCCGGCAGATCCATCTGATGGCATTTGTTGATCGAGTCGCGCAGTTCGGGGGCGAGCGGCCAGGTGTGGGTCGCTGCCAGCAATACCACGGCGCGAACCAGCTTCGGATGGTCGGCGGCCATTGTGCGTGCGACGAAGTTGCCGAAGGCATGACCGGCAACAACGGTCGGTCCGCCGCCGTCATGTTCGATGACCATGGCGATGTCCTTGGCGAAATCATGCAGCGTGATGCCGTGCAGCGGTCCCCGGCTGCCGCCGAGCCCGCGCGGTTCCGGACACAGTGCGCGATAACCGGCTGCAGCAAGGCGCTCGGCAATGACAAAAAAATCCGAAGCGCCGCGTCCCAGCGAGGGCATCATCACCACGCGGGGGCCCTGGCCGCAGGCATGGACAACGATTCGGACGGCGTCGCGTTCGACGGTAAAAGTGGACAGGGGCATGGCGGTTTTCAGTGAATTTCGGGATAAGGAATTCTACCCCGCAGCCTGTCCGGTCTCTTTGATGTTTCCAGCATATGGAGATGTGAAAATGAGGCGGTGAGAAGCTTTTGATCGCTTGTCGTTCCGTAGTCTGGACTTGCTGCAATGTGCATTCAGGTGACGGGCTTCTCTCTATAATGCACCGGGTTTGAAATGCCACTGACAGGAGGAGTCATGGTTCATCAAAATAACCGGTTGCCGGGGCTGATCATGCGTTCGCTGGGTCATGCCGCCGTGCTGCTGGGCATGGCCCTGCTGATCGGCCGCACCCGGCTGGGCCTGTTCGTGCGCGGCGTCACGCAGAACCGACGCATGGCCGCCTGCGTGGGCGTGAACACGGCGCGGGTGGACACCTATGCGTTTGCGCTCGGCGCCGGCATCGCGGGCCTGGCGGCCGGCGCGGCGCGCGTGCAGCGCGGCTTTGGACTGGCGCGTGGCCTCGGCCAAGTCCACCACGGGCAGGGGAATGTCGTCATCAGGCCCACTGCCCACCGTCAGGCCGCAGTGCCGTTGCACCTCAGGCGGCATGAGCCAAGGCTCGAACAACCAGGTGTCGGGCACACGCCGCATGTGCGGCAGCCAGCGGCGCACAAAGATGCCTTTGGGGTCGTGGTCTTGCGCTTGTTTGATCGGGTTGTAAACCCGCGTGGTGTTGATGCCGGTGGTGCCCGACTGCATTTGCAGCTGACTCCAGTGGATGCCCGGCTCGTAGTCGAGAAACTCGCGAGCCAGCCATTCGCCGACAGGCCGCCAATGCAGCCAGAGCGGGTACGCCGCTACCGACACCAGCATGGCGCGCATACGAAAGTTCAGCCAGCCGGTGTGGTGCAACATCATCACGCAGGCATCCACCAACGGCCAGCCCGTTCTGCCACGGATCAGCGCCTGAAAATGTGCCTCGTTCCAGTCGTCCTCACGCAAACCATCATAGCCACGATGCAAGTTTTGCCACTCCAGCGCCGGCTCGCTTTCGAGCTTCTGAATGAAATGGCAGTGCCAATAAAGCCTGCTGATGAACGCCTCCAGGCCACGGCGCTGCTGCAAGGCGCTGGCCGGCAGCCGCTTGATCTGCAGATGAGTCGCTTGCACAACCTCGCGCAGGCTAAGACAGCCAAACGCAAGGTAGGGCGACAGCCTTGAGCATGCCGATGTGGCCGACAACGGCGATGAAATACCGCCGCGATATTGCTGGCTGCGGTCGTTAAGAAACTCATTCAGCACTTGCAGCGCCAAGATGCGCCCGCCGTGTTGTCGCTGCCGAGGCTCGTACGCCGGCAGCTGCAATTGATCGGCACTGGGCAGCGGCAGTTGCGCCAGGGGCAGCGCAAAAAACTGCAATGCCTCGGGCAAATGCAGCTGGCTGGCGGCCATGTGGCGCTCCCAGCCCTCTTGCCAGTCGTTGCGATTACTCAAGCCGCGCAGCACACCAAACTGGCGCGACTCATGCCATGGCAGCGACTGCGACTTGCACCAAGCTTTCACCGCCAGATCACGCTGATAACTGGCGTGGTTGCCCGTCTCTTCATGTGAAAAGAGCGCAGCAAACGGCGAGTTGGCATAGATACGAGACAAAATCTCGACGGCTTCGCCCGCAAAAACACGCAAGTCACCGCCAAGCTGGCGCAGTGCCATAGCGAGGTCTTGCAGGCTTTCACGGATAAAATGATAGTGCTGTCTGGCTGCATCGGCCTGAGCCCACAGCGTGGGCTCGACGATGTACACGCACAAGATCGGCCCTGACCGCGCGGCGTCGATCAGGGCAGCATGGTCGTGGCAGCGCAGATCACGCTTGAACCAGACCACGCTGTAGCGATTGCCCGTTTCAGCGCGGGCCATGCGCGATGCGCCAGTTTTTCACGGCTTGACGAATGCTCGGCAAGTCATGAAAGAACTTCACCGCTTCCACGCTACGCCGCGTCGAACGCAATGACGCACCACCGCCCCAGATTTCGACGCTCAGTGGCAACCGGAAGCGCAGCTCTTCCAGATACTCGATCGCCTTCGTGGTCGGGTATGACGCGCTGAACGACAACGCCACGATATTCATCTTGTGCCGTTGCACCGCCTGCACAATGTCCTTGATCGGCATCTGTGCGCCATAGCAAACCGCATCAGCGTCATCCAGCCGCAGCAGCGCCTCCACCATCAAGATGCCCTGCGTATGCGTCTCTTCCGGCGGCGTGGTGAGCAGGATGCGCGGTGGCCGATTGACCGCACGCAAATTGCCGATGGCCTGCCGCACGATGTTCTGCACCTGCTCGGTAAACAGATGCTCCTCGTGAATCTCCACGAGCCCGCGCATCCAGGTATCACCCACAATCATGTTGGCATGCTGGAGAAACTCAATGACAAAGTTCTCCAGGCCCAGCTTCAGCAAATTATGGGCAAGGTAGTCGCGCACCTGATTAACATCATGCGTCTTCAACACGCCCAGCAACTCTTTCTCCAGCTCGGCCGGAATCTCATGGCGTGCCTGCGTTTGCGAACGCAGCATGTGCTCCAGCGCGGCGGTTTCCAGGTGGATGACCTTACCCGGCCGAAACCCCGCATCCAGCAAGCGCCGCAGCAATCGCAGCTTGGCGATTTGTGCCAGCGGATAAATACGATCACCTTGCGAGTCACGCTCGGGCGCCGGAAAGCCGTACCGACGCTCCCACATGCGCAGTAGCTCTTTGGTGATACCGGTTTCGCGTTCGACAGCATTGATCGGCAGCAACACCGGCGTCTCAGTGGCGAAGGCGGGGTCAAGCTTCACGGCGACATTGGTATTCATTCTGAACCTCTCATGCAAATCGGCTAGTCGATTTGTCTAGGACAAAGATGAGGCTGTGTCGCGTGAGTTTGTATTAGACAAAAATCAGACAAAAGTATTCTTCGAAAATATTTATCGAAAAATACTGATGGAGTTGGGTCTAGGCGTGATTTTTAGGTGAGAGCTCTTAGGCCAGAGCTTCAGACTCAACAAACAAAACGCCCGGCGCAGTGTTCTTGATGCCAGCAATCAGCCCGCGAGCAATCGCCTCGGGCGTTACAGCGCGGTAGCGTGCCGGAATCAGCGGTCGTGCAAAGCGCATTACCACAACGCCCAGATGCTCCATCGGACGCTGACCTTGGCGATCAGAGTCAATCAGCGAGGGCCGCACAATCACTGTTCGCGC
This sequence comes from uncultured Moraxellaceae bacterium, assembly GCA_937928295.1. Classification (GTDB taxonomy): domain Bacteria; phylum Pseudomonadota; class Gammaproteobacteria; order Pseudomonadales; family Moraxellaceae; genus Perlucidibaca. The sequence goes on along the minus strand of CALEYY010000259.1, from coordinate 4,085 downwards.
AAAGCCCATGCCTATCAAAGCCTTTTCAACAGCGGCTTTGGTGCGCAAATAGAAACTGCCGTTGGCGCTAGCACCCAACGAAGAGTTCAAGGCAAAACGCTGAGCGCCGCCCGCTTGCGCCAGCCGTGCGAGCGACAGCACCAAATCCTGGTCAATGGCAGCAAATGCCGCCTTCGAGCCGGCTAGCTTGAGCGTTGTACCCAAGGCGCAGACCACGGCATCACAAGTAAATGCCTGTTGCAGTGCCAGACTGGCGCCGTCATAGCGCAAGGGTAGGTTATCGAAGTCCAGCAGGGGATTGATCAGCTTGGGATGGGCGGGCAGGGCGCGGCGGGTGGGCGCAATGACTTGCAAAATAGCGGGATCGACCAGTGCTTGTGCCAAGGCAGCCTTACCAACAGCACCCGTTCCGCCCAACAACAACAATCGTTCAATCTTCATAAGGTATTGATCCAGCAATCAAGGATGACTGCCGGATCATAACAAGTCGACGACATTCATGTTTTGCCTGACGGCCTTTGACGCGCTCACGCCAGACTTTGTAGCTTCCGGACTTGAGCTGCTGTTTCATGAGCGCGATCACTTCCGGCTCGGTCAAACCGAATTGCAAGGAGATTGCTTCAAATGGCGTGTCATCACACCAAGCCATTTCTATGATTAAGCTGATGTCAGCTGTATGTAGTTCATTACATTTCATGCTAGATACTTTAAACCGACCAATGATGCTGTCACTGCTACAGTAATGTGCCGGACTGCCGAAACTTTCGGCACTTGGCCGGATTCTTTGCCGGCCCTGTGTTGACTGGCCTGCATCGGCTCCGTATGATGCGCCCTCGCAACGAGGTAAGCTGTTTTCGAACAGTGAGTCGGCGGAAAATTCGGGGTATAGCGCAGTCCGGTAGCGCGCCTGGTTTGGGACCAGGATGTCGGGAGTTCGAATCTCTCTACCCCGACCAATTTTCTGTTGATGCGAACTTCAACCCTGCGCTCGTAGCTCAGCTGGATAGAGCATCGGCCTTCTAAGCCGAGGGTCGCAGGTTCGAGTCCTGCCGGGCGCACCAGCCTCGTAGCGAATGTTTGTGGTGGCTGTAGCTCAGTTGGTAGAGTCCCGGATTGTGATTCCGGCTGTCGTGGGTTCGAGTCCCATCAGCCACCCCACCCCTTTCTCTGCTGGTGAGAAAGTTGTTGTAACCCGCTTGCGGGCCGTTAGCTCAGTTGGTAGAGCAGTGGACTCTTAATCCATTGGTCGAAGGTTCGAATCCCTCACGGCCCACCATTTTGTTGTAAGAGCTTGAAGCGACCCTTGTGGTCGCTTTTTGCTTTCTGGCATTCTGATTTTCACCACGCCCCACAATCTCCCTCGGCTCGCTGGCAATCTGCCCGACTTTCACTATAATCCTGACCCTCGCGTTTCGGCTGCGTACGGCCGTTTGCCACTTAATTCATCGATTCTGTTGAGGTTGTCATGCAAGTTAGTGTTGAAACCGTTTCCACGCTCGAGCGTCGCGTCAAGGTAGTTGTTCCGGCCGCCAAGATTGAACAGGATGTGCAGGCTCGCGTCGTCAAGGCCGCTCGCACCATTCGCATGGACGGCTTCCGTCCGGGCAAAGTCCCGATGTCGCTGGTGCAGAAGCGTTTCGGCGCATCCATCCGCCAGGAAGCGCTGGGCGAAATCATCCGTGACAGCTTCTATGAAGCCGTGACCCAGCAGGGCATCAACCCGGCCGGCTTCCCGAGCATCGAAGAGGTATCCGACAAGGCCGGTGAAGACATGACCTTCACGGCGCTGGTCGAAGTTTACCCGGAGCTGGTGCTGAACAGCTTTGCCGATATCAAGGTCGAGCGTCCGGTGGTTGACATCGGTGAAGCCGATCTCGACGAAATGATCGAAAACCTGCGCAAGCAGCGCGCCACCTTCGAAGACAGCACCGATGCCGCCGCTGACGGCGACAAGGTCACGCTCGATTTCGCCGGCAGCATCGACGGTGAAGCCTTTGACGGCGGTACTTCGACCAACTTCGAGCTGGCGCTGGGTTCCGGCCGTATGATTCCGGGCTTCGAAACCGGCATCGTTGGCATCAAGGCTGGTGAAGTTCGTGACATCAATGTCACTTTCCCGTCCGATTACCAGGCTGAAAACCTGCGCGACAAGGCTGCCGTGTTCAAGATCACTGCGCACAAGGTCTCCAAGGCCGTGCTGCCAGAACTGAATGACGAATTCTTGACTGCCTTTGGCGTGAAGGACGGCGGCGTTGAGAAGTTCCGTGAAGATGTTCGCAAGAACATGACGCGCGAACTCAAGCAGGCCGTGAAGAACAAGGTCAAGACTCAGGTCATGGACGCGCTGCTCGCCAACAACACGGTTGAAGCACCGAAGGCACTGGTCGGCAACGAAATCAACCGTCAACGCGAAGCCATGTTCAAGCAGTTTGGCGGCAACGCCAAGATTGACCCGAACATGCTGCCGGATGACCTGTTCCGCGAACAGGCTCAGCGCTCAGTGGCTCTTGGCTTGCTGATCAGCCAGATCATCAAAGACAAGGCCGTTGAAGTCGATCAGGCCCGCGTCAAGGCTGTGATCGAAGAAGTGGCTGAATCCTACGAAACGCCGGAAGAAGTGGTGAGCTACTACTACGGCAACCGCGAACAGCTGGCCCAGGTCGAAGCCATGGTGCTGGAAGATCAGGTGGTCGATACCGTGCTGGCCGATGCTCAGGTTACCGATGCGACCGCCCGTTACACCGAAATCGTGCGTACCGGTCGTTAATACCACAAGCATACGCTCGTGGCCTTGACCGCGAGCCATTGCAGACACGACACTCCCAGTGGTTGGCAACAACACTGGGAGTTTGTCTTTCTGGTCCCGGTTTTTGGCGTGAGCCTTATCTGCACAAGGTGTACTTCATGAGAATCGATTTATCGCAACATACCGCTCCGACCAACCTTGGCCTGGTGCCGATGGTGGTGGAACAGTCGGCTCGCGGCGAGCGCGCCTTCGACATCTATTCGCGCCTGCTGAAAGAGCGCGTGATTTTCATTGTCGGCCCCATCGAAGATCACATGGCCAATCTGGTGGTGGCGCAGCTGCTGTTTCTGGAGTCGGACAATCCGGACAAGGATATTCACCTCTACATCAATTCGCCGGGTGGCTCGGTCACGGCTGGCATGGCCATTTACGACACCATGAAGTTCATCAAGCCGGATGTATCGACTATCTGTGTCGGTCAGGCCGCATCCATGGGTGCCTTCCTGCTGTCGGCAGGCACCAAGGGCAAGCGTTTTGCGCTGACGCACTCGCGCGTCATGATTCACCAGCCGCTGGGCGGCTTCCAGGGCCAGGCCTCGGATATTGCCATCCACGCCAAGGAAATCCTGAAGATCAAGGGTCAGCTGAACCAGTTGCTGGCAGATCATGCCGGCCAGACCATCGAAAACATTGAACGCGACACAGATCGCGACAACTTCATGGCCGCCGACGAGGCGCAGCGCTATGGTCTGATCGACCAGGTGCTGACCAAGCGTCCGTGAGCCGTATAACAAGTATTTGAGAGGATCAGCATGACCGACGAAAGACGAGGAGGGGACAGCAAGCTGCTGTTCTGTTCCTTCTGCGGCAAAAGCCAACACGAAGTTCGCAAGCTGATTGCGGGCCCGTCGGTGTATGTCTGCGACGAGTGCGTTGATCTCTGCAACGACATCATTCGTGAAGAAGTGCAGGAAAAGGCCGACGAAAAATCGTCTGACCGCCTGCCTACGCCGCGTGAGCTGAAAGCCTCGCTGGATGACTATGTGATCGGCCAGGAGCAAGCCAAGCGTGTGCTCGCCGTGGCGGTCTACAACCACTACAAGCGTCTGCGTGCGGGCATGAAGCGTGCGGTGGGCGCGCGTGCCGGGGCTGAGGTCGAGCTGTCGAAGAGCAACATCCTGCTCATCGGCCCGACCGGCTCGGGCAAGACGCTGCTGGCGGAAACGCTGGCGCGCGTGCTCAATGTGCCGTTCACCATCGCCGATGCGACCACGCTGACGGAAGCTGGCTATGTCGGTGAGGATGTCGAGAACATCATCCAGAAGCTGCTGCAGAAGTG
>CALEYY010000258.1 GCA_937928295.1 uncultured Moraxellaceae bacterium | reverse complement strand
CGTCGCGCGCCAAGGTTGCGCTGGGCAGAGGCCAGGCTGGCAGGTTCGACCGAGGTGAGCGCAGCATAGCCCGGGATCAGCCGGGTGAGCTGGGCATCGCGTTCGCGCATCCTGCCATCGACTTCGGCAAGCTGGTGCTCCAGATCGTCCATCTTCGCGCGGTTCCCGGCGGCGACCGCCTGGTTGAGCGCGTTGCGGATGCGGGTGCCGTCCACCGCCAGCGCCTGATAGGCGCGGGTCGCTTCCGCCGCTTCGCCGCCCTGGCTGGCGGATAGCCCGGCCAGAGTTCAGAGCATCAAGCCCGGGTTTCGTCGCCCGGGCTTTTTCATGTCCGACTTAACCGTCGGTAAGGGTTGTTCAGGCTACTCTCCTGCAGGGGATTCCGGATCCCCAAGAGCGAGTTCATGGTCACGGCGATCGACTCAAATCTGCTGGCGAACTATTTCCAGTCGAGATCTGGAGCGACGGCGACTGGCCTGGGCGGCCAGCAGCTTGGCATCGGCCCCGCGCAGCGAGGCTTTCGACACACTGATCTGATCTTGCGATGCCGATGCCGCTGCGCGCGTGGCCTGCAAGCGCGCAGCGGTTGTGCGCGACAGCGCATCCGCCTGATCGACGGCCTGCTGGCTGATCAAGCCCTGTTTCAGCAAGGTACGAGCCCGTTGCAGCTCGCGAGCGGCTTGATCATGCTCGGCCTGCACCTGCGTCATCAGCGCCTGTGACTGGCGTGCCTGCGCCGCCACGCTCTGCAGCTGAGACGCGGCTTGACCCTGGCTGCCGGTGATGGTCATGGCAGACAGCAGCTCGGCCTCGGCTTGCGCCAGTCTGGCTTTGGCATCGCGGTCATCGAGCGTGATTAGCAGCTCGCCTTTTTTTACGAGCTGATTCTCGCGAACCGGCACATCCACCACAAAGCCGCTAATGCGCGATGAGATGGGCGCAATATCGCCACCGATCTGGGCGTTGTCGGTTTCCACATAATGTGCGCCGAACCAGGCGGCATGGCCGAGGTAGGCTGCGCCGCTGATGGCCAGGACGGCAAGCACCAGGCGCTGACGGGTTTTCGGTGTTTCGGTGGGGTTGTTTACAGCAGACATGGAGTGTTTCCTGTGTGCAATCGAACCAAAAAAAACGGGGTGCCTGCTGGCTCCCCGTCGTCACACATGCTGCCTAGATATTAGCAGCCAGAGCCAGCCAGACCTACCAGAATCGGGCCGAGCACCGGTAGCGCGCAGAGTGCCGACGGATCGGTCGGAATTGGCAGAGCCGAAGGGTCTGTTGGGATCGGCAGAGCTGACGGATCAGTCGGGATTGGCAGTGATGGAGCACCACCACCTGTGCTGCCGCCGCAAGTGCCGCCGGCACCTTCTACGATGGCTGGGCCAAGAACGGGTACGGCGCAAAGCGCAGCAATATCAGGTGTGCCGCTGCCACCGCCAGTGCCGGAACAGCTGGCACCCAGACCTTCGGCCAACGGAGCACCAATGCCCGGAATGGCGCAGAGCTGTGCCGGATCGAGCTGTTCAGGAACTGCCGGCGCACCACTACCACCACCGCCGGCGCAGGTTGCACCGAGTGCGGAGGCCAGCATTGGGCCGAGTGTCGGGATAGCGCAAAGAGCTTCTGGGCCTACCGGGAGTGGGCTGCTGCTGCCACCACCAGTATCCGCGCAAGTTGCACCCGCAGCGCTGGCCAATTGCGGGCCGATACCGGGAATGGCGCAGAATGCGGCCGGGTCGAGCTGATCAGCCGGGCTGCCACCACCTGTGCCGCCGCCGGTGCTGTCGCAGCTTGAGCCTGCGCCTGCCACGAGGGCCGGGCCCAATGTTGGGATGGCGCAAAGTGCTGTTGGATCCAGGGCTGCTGCCGGGTTGGATGTACCGCCGCCACTGCCACTGCCGCCGTCGGTGCTGCCACTGCCACTGCCACTACTACCGCTTGAACTGCCATCGGTGACTGTGTCACTGGAGCAAGCAGCCAAGCCAGAAAGTGCAACGCAAAGGACAAGCAGCTTCAATTTATTGTTAGTCATTTGTTATTTTTCCATTGCTTCTTGTAATTGACTGACGGAAGTTACCACGGTCAGTCGCGATCTAAAACTGGTTGTGACAATAGTTTTATGTAAACAAGCTACTTTTCATGCAGTCGCTAGACGCTCCGCATTTTTCCGCGACCAACCACCGACAGCACCGAACACAGACCCTGCAATCATGTTGATGGTCGGTAATACCCAGAAGGGCTCAGGCAAGGGCAGCAGCGCCTGGCTGCCCGTCATCCCGTGCGCGGCAAGCAGCCCGGTGGTGAAAAATGTGGCACCGCAAGCGCCACGGCACCAGCCGGAGATCGGCGACACATGCTCGTAGCCGGCGGCCACGCCACCGATAACACTCAAAAGCAGCAGCAGCGCATACAGCGGAATCGACCAGCCCAGAGCCAAACCGGTGATGGCACCGAAGGCCAGCGGCAGAATGATGGTGGCAATAAGCACTATCGGTAGCGGCTGTGCAGACAGCAATTTGATTTTCGAGCGCAGATCTAGCATGGATTTTCTCTCTTCTTATGGGCCGGCATTCGAGGTGTCGAGCTCAATGTAACGCTTCAAACATCGCGACTTAAGCGTGTATTTGAGGATACACCCGAAAAAGAAAAACCATCCCCCAAAAACGACAAAACCCCCAAGCCGTGCGGCTTGGAGGTTCTCAGGATATGGTGGGCGATACTGGGATCGAACCAGTGACCCCTACCGTGTGAAGGTAGTGCTCTCCCCCTGAGCTAATCGCCCTGAGGCGGCATATGGTACGCATTTTCGCGAGGCAAACAAGCCTGCGGGTGACAAAAATGCGCACCCCCCCCCCTCCTTGCAAGCAAGCCTTGGTTAGGGCTGTGTCGGTTCGGCAGCCGGCATCTGCGCCAATGCATCCTGCAGCACGGCATCGAGCAGGCGCGTGCGTGCCTCTGTGCTGGCCATGGCGCGGGCGATGACCTGTGCGCCGATAGCCTGGCTGAGCATGACCCAAGCCTGTTGATCATTGCCCAGTAGTTCGGTGAAAGATGCCTGCAATTTCAGTATGTGCGTTTCGAAATTTTCTCGAGTCGCGGTGTCGGCGCGTGCAATTTCGGCACCCAAGGCCGGAATCGGGCAGCCCTGTGCCGGGTTTTCGGCGTGTAGCAGGCTCAGGTAGCGCGTCATGGCCCTGCGCATCTTTGCCGGCGAATTGCCAGCGAAGGTATTCAGTAGCACGGTCATGTCGTTTGTCACGATGGCATTCAATAATTCCGCCTTGGAGCGGAATTGCGCATAGAAGGCGCCGGAAGTCAGGTTCGCGGCTGCTGCCAGTGCGTCTAGGCCCGTAGCGGCAAAGCCGGATTGTCGGGCGAGGGCACCACCGGCCAGGATCAGGCGCTCGCGGCTGGTTTGCCGGGCGGCGGCTTTGGGCTTGGCGCTTTTTTTGGGCTCGGCGTCAGGCGTGGCTTCGAATGTGTGGCGCATACTTGTTCCATCCGGATGGCTTGACACATAGTGTAGCGCTGATATAGCGTTCGTTATCGATAACGATCGTTACTTTTTGGCGAATGCCAAATGGCTGCCCTTGGAGGGGCTCTGATGAAAACTGAAAAAACCGCCTGTATTTTGTGTTCGCGCAACTGTGGTCTGACCGTCGAGATCGAGGACGGGCAATTCAAGAAAATTCGGGGCGATGACGATCACCCGGTCTCCAAGGGTTACATCTGCCAGAAGGCAGCGCGATTGACTCATTATCAGACGCATGATGACCGCCTGCAGTTTCCCCTGCAGCGTCAGCCCGATGGCAGCTTCAAGCGCGTGAGCTGGGACGCGGCGCTCGACGACATCGCGGCGCGCCTGATTGCCATTCGCGATCAGCACGGCGGCTATGCTTATGCGTCGGTGGGTGGCGGCGGGCAGGGTAATCACCTGGCCGGTGCCTACAGCGGGCAGCTCCGTAGTGTGATGAAAAGTCGCTACATTTACAGTGCGCTGGCGCAGGAGAAGACCGGCGATTTCTGGCTCAACGGTCGTTTCTTCGGTAACCAGACCTGCCATACCACGGAAGATGTTGAGCATTCCGACTATGTGCTGTTTATCGGCGCGAATCCCTTCCAGGCTCACGGTATTCCCAACGCTCGCGACACGCTGCGCGAGATTCGCAAAGACCCGGCGCGCACGATGGTGGTGATTGATCCACGGCGCTCAGAAACTGCCAAGGTGGCAGACATTCATTTGCAGCTGAAACCGGGCACGGACGCGTTTCTGATGAGCGCCATGCTCGCCATCATCATCCGCGAGGGGCTGCATGACCGCAATTTCCTGGCGCAGCATTGCTCGGGCTTCGAGGCGGTGGAGCAGGCCCTGCTGGCGATTCCGGTGGCCGAGTATGCGCAGCGCAGCGATGTGCCGCTGGCCGACATCGAGCGGGTGGCGCGTGGCTTTGCCACAGCGGACAGTGCTTGCATTCGCATCGATTTGGGCATTCAGCACACGCTGCACACGACCTTGAACGGCTATCTGGAGAAGTTACTGTATTTGGTTACCGGCAATTTCGGCAGGCGTGGTTGCAATAATCTGCACACCTTCCTCATGCCGATTCTGGGCGATACCGACGAGCGCAAGGGCAAGTACACACGCACGCGGTATCACAAGATGTTCCCGATTTCCGGCCTGTTCCCGCCCAATATTCTGCCCGATGAGATCATGCAGCCCGGCGAAGACCGCATTCGCGCGGTGTTTGTGGATAGCGCCAATCCGGTGGTGAGCTACCCGGATACGGCTGCTTACGAGCGTGCCTTTGCGCAGCTGGAGTTGCTGGTGGTGGTGGATGTGGCCATGACCGAGACGGCGCGGCTGGCGCACTATGTGTTGCCGGCAGCGTCGCAGTTCGAGAAGTGGGAGGCCACCGGTTTCAATCTGGAGTTCCCGGAGAACGCGTTCCATCTGCGGCATCCGCTGTTTGCGCCGATGGGCGAGGCGCTGCCGGAGCCGGAAATCTATACACGGCTGTTGGAGAAAATGGGCGCTATGCCCCGGCAGTTCCCGGTGCTGTCACGCATTGCCCGGCATGAGCCGGCATTCAGCGAGCATTGGGGCTACATGACGGCGCTGGGGTCTGCGCTGTCGCGAAAAAAGGCCTGGCAGGTGGTTGCACCATCTATTCTGTATCGCACGCTGGGGCCGACTTTGGTTAGTAGTGCGAAAAGTGAAAACGGTATGGCCGTAGATGCCTCTGCGACGGCCTTGCTGCTGCCGCTGGCGATTCAGTATGCGCAAAAGCATGAACGCGCGATGCGCCGTGCTGGCTATAGCGGCCACAAGCTGAAACTAGGGCCGGCTCTGTTCAAGGCCATTCTCGACAAACGCGAAGGCGTGGTGATGAGCCGTCACGAGTATGACGAGGTGTGGTCGTTGGTGGCGTATGCCGACAAGCGCATCCAGCTCGCGATTCCGGAGATGCTGGTCGAGTTGCAGGCGCTGGCGACCTCTGTTGCGCCCGGTGGTGAGTTCCCGTTTGTGCTGATGGCCGGTGAGCGACGCAGCTATAACGCCAATCAGATTTACCGCGATCCGGCCTGGCGCAAGATCGATCCGCACGGTGCCATGCGTATGCATCCGCTGGATGCTGGGGAGCTGTCACTGGCCGATGGCGCCGCAGCGGTCTGCGAGTCCGATACCGGGCGCATTCCGGTGGTCATCGAGCATGATGACGCGGTGCGTCGTGGCACGGTGACGCTGCCGCACGGCTATGGCATGCGCTATCGCGACAGCGCGCCGGTTGGGCCGGAGCTGAACCGACTCACGAGCAGCGATCATTGCGAACCGCTCACACGCACGCCGTATCACAAGTATGTGCCGGTGCGCGTGTTGGCCCAAATACCGCTGGTTGAAGCCCCGCTGGTCGAGGCAGGGCTGGCTCAGCCGGCCTGAGCTCCGGCGGCTCAGAGAGCGTCTGGGTGCTCTAGCAGGATGGCGGCACCCAGGCCACCGCCGGCGCAGGTCGAGATCACGGCATAGCGCTTGCCGGATGCCTGCAGGCGCTGGCTGGCGGTCATGAGCAGCCGCCCGCCAGTCGCTGCAAACGGGTTGCCCAGCGATAGCGAGCCACCCCAAGGGTTGAGTTGCTCCATGGGTATTTCACCCA
>CALEYY010000257.1 GCA_937928295.1 uncultured Moraxellaceae bacterium | reverse complement strand
GGGGGGGGGGGGGGCTCAGAGCATTCTCAGGGGCTAGATGGCAGGGTGTCTCGTAAACTGAAGCGCTGCCTGTACTGCTCGGGCGGATGGCCGAACCAGCGTTTGAAGGCACGCCTGAAATTGGCGCTGTCGTGATAGTTCATTAATGCGGCGATGGCCTCGATTGACAGTTTGCTGTCGCACAGATAGCTCGCCGCCTGCTGGGACAGGATGCCATCACGAATTTGTCGAAAACTGCTGTTTTCCTGTTTCAGCTTGCGGGACAGGGTGCGCTTGTTCATGAACAGGGAAGCCGCAGCTTCTTCTTCACTGAGCGTTCCGGGCGGTCGGAACAACATCATCTTCTTAAGCCGGGTCTGGTAGCTCGGTTTATGGGTCTGAAGTTGCGCAAGCATGGATTCACACTGCTGCAAGGCCAGACGATAGCTTTCATGATTGGCGGAAGCGTTCGGTTCCTGGCACAACGCCATTGGTAACTTCAGTGTTAAATGATCACAGCCAAAGTGAATCCGACCGGACAAGTACTCGGAATAGATCGCGTGGTATTCTGGCGCCGGATAGGTAAAGCAAATTTCAGCCTCATACAGGGGGCGGCCGACAATGAATTCGCCGAATTCAAGCAGTACCTTGATCATCATGTCTGCCAGGCAGCGCTGGAGGTCGGCGTCCAGCGGCACCTGGAAATCCAGCCTGCATTCCAAATACTCCTCAACCTGCCGCAAATGCAGCTGGATAACGCTGGCGCGGGTGGGTAGGAAGGTGTGTATCGCCCTTAGTGCGCTGAGCAGGTCCGGGCTGCTGGAGGCGGCAAAGCCCATTGCACCGTGGGTTGCCGGGGTCAGGCGCTTGCCCAGCCGCAATCCGAATGCCGGCTGGCTGGACAGCAGCAGAGCGGTGCTCAGAATCCGTACTTGCTGATCCGGCGTGAGCATGCAGTCCTCGCTCAGGAACCGCACGACGTCAAGGCCGGTGCCTCGCAATAAGATCGGCAATTGCCTGGCCGTCAGGTCCAGCTCGCGGGCGATAAGTCGCGAATAACTTGACGGAATAGAGGCTGCCGGATTTTGCCAACCATCTGCCTGTTGTTTCATTGGTGTGGCCCATTACAACGTGAGGGCATTGTCATTAAATGACCCCTTGCATGTCAAGAAATGACCTCGCTGTCATGTCAGCATGGAACCATTATCAAGGCGTATATTACTCGCAGGAGACAGAAATTGGGCAAGATCACCTTTATTGAGCATGACAACACTGAACATGTCACAGAATTTGAGGCTGGCGCCACGCTGATGCAGATTGCCGCCGATAACGCCATTCCAGGCGTCGACGGGGATTGTGGCGGGGAGTGCGCCTGCGGCACCTGCCACATGATCATTGCGGATGAGTGGTTCGGCAAGACCGGATCGATCGGCAACGCTGAAGAGCAGATGCTGTCCATGACCCCGGAGCGGGCGAAAACCTCGCGACTGGGCTGTCAGGTCAAGACTACAGATGCAATGGACGGCCTCACCGTTCATGTACCCGAATTTCAGATGTAAGTATTGGAGGACGCCATGACAACGAAATCAAGCGCAATTAATGCCATCCAGACTAAAGTGATCAACACCACATCCAAAGTGGTGCCAATGCACTTGCAAATCCAGGCACTGAAGGTGGTGATGAAGGCAAAAAAAAAGATCATCGGCAGGCAGCGCCCTCTGCTTAATTTTGTTGAAACGCCCATTCCCGATGTCAACACACTGGCGCTCAAGGACATCGACGTCAGCAACCCATTTTTGTACCGTCAAGACCAGTGGCGCGCCTATTTCAAGCGGCTGCGTGATGAGGCACCGGTGCACTACCAGAAGAAAAGTCCATTCGGGCCGTTCTGGTCGATAACGCGCTATGAAGACATTCTGTTCGTGGACAAGAGTCACGAGTTGTTTTCGTCCGAGCCGCAAATCATTTTGGGTGACCCCCCGGAAGGACTTTCGGTGGAAATGTTCATCGCCATGGATCCGCCCAAGCATGACGTGCAGCGCCAGGCGGTTCAGGGTGTAGTGGCACCCAAGAATCTGAAGGAAATGGAGGGCCTGATCCGCGAGCGCGCCGGGGACGTGCTCGACAGCCTGCCTCTGGGCGTACCCTTTAACTGGGTGCCGGCCGTGTCGAAGGAACTGACGGGGCGCATGTTGGCCTCGCTGCTGGATTTCCCTTACGAGGAACGTCACAAGCTGGTTGACTGGTCGGATCGATTGTCCGGCGCAGCATCAGCGACCGGCGGTGAGTTTACAGATGAAGACAGCATGTTCGACGACGCCGCAGACATGGCGAGGGCTTTCTCCAAGCTATGGCGCGACAAGGAAGCACGTCGTGCAGCCGGTGAAGAGCCCGGATTCGATTTGATCAGTATGTTGCAGAGCAACGAAGATACAAAGGACTTGATCAATCGTCCGATGGAGTTTATCGGGAATCTGGCGCTGCTTATCGTTGGCGGCAATGACACCACTCGCAACTCCATGAGCGGCGGTGTATTGGCTCTGAACCAGTTCCCTGAAGAATTCGCCAAACTCAAGGCGAACCCGGAGCTGATTCCGAATATGGTCTCGGAAATCATCCGCTGGCAAACCCCGCTGGCGAATATGCGCCGGGTCGCTACGCAGGATGTGGAGCTGCGTGGTCAGACCATCAAGAAGGGTGATCGCGTGGTGATGTGGTACGCCTCGGGCAATCGGGACGAACGCAAGTTCGAAAATGCGGATCAGCTCATTATCGATCGCAAGGAAGCCCGTAACCATATTTCTTTTGGTTACGGCGTTCACCGTTGCATGGGCAACCGTCTGGCCGAATTGCAACTGCGCATTCTCTGGGAGGAACTGCTCAAGCGTTTTGATAACATCGAAGTTGTTGGTGAGCCGGAGCGTGTGCAGTCCAACTTCGTGCGGGGCTATTCCAGGCTGATGGTCAAGCTGACGGCAAAAAGTCAATGAGTCGTCCGAGCGGAGTGGAGTCCGAACACTTCGATTATGTGGTGGTCGGCGCGGGCTCGGCGGGGTGTGCGGTGGCCAACCGCCTGTCCGAGAGCGGTCACTATTCAGTGCTGCTGCTCGAGGCCGGTCCGGAGAGCCGCCGCAATCCTTTCGTGAACATGCCGCTTGGCTTCCTGCAGCTGATGTTCAGCCGTCGTTTCAACTGGCAGTTCAATACCGATCCGCAACGTCACATGCATGACCGTTCGCTGTTCCAGCCGCGGGGCAAGATGCTTGGCGGCTCTAGTGGCATGAACGCGCAGGTCTACATTCGCGGGCATGCCTGGGACTACGACGAATGGGCGCGGCTGGGTTGCGAGGGTTGGTCGTACGCCGATGTGCTGCCGTACTTCCGCAGATCCGAACACTTCGAGCCGAAGTTGACGCCGGGTGAGGCAGAGTTTCATGGCCAGGGTGGCCCGCTCAATGTGGCCGAGCGTCGTTATACCAATCCGCTGAGTACGGCGTTCGTCAAGGCGGCGATGCCGGAAGGCGCGCGGGGTTTCCTCGATTCGATCCCGGCGCTGCGCAACCGCGAATGCATCATCTGCGGCG
>CALEYY010000256.1 GCA_937928295.1 uncultured Moraxellaceae bacterium | reverse complement strand
CAGGCCATCGCCGCCATCGCCACCGTGATCATGCCGCTGGCGCCGGGGCCGAGCGGGCAGCAGGCGCTGGTGTCATTCCAGCATGCTTACGACAGTCTGGGCGCACCCTGCACGCCATCGCACACGGTGACCGGCGATTTCGCCAATGCCAACAGCAATGCCGAGACGCTGCTGTATCTGCCGGGCTTGCAGACGCAGGGCTGGACTATGGTCGTCCCCGATTATGAAGGCCCGTATCACGCTTACGGTGCCGGCCCGCTGTCCGGGCAGGCCACGCTGGATGGCATGCGCGCGGCACTGCAATTCGAGCCGCTGGGGCTGGCCGCCGATACACCGGTCGCGATGTGGGGCTATTCCGGTGGCGCGCTGGCGACATCCTGGGCCGCCACGCTGCAGCCGCGCTATGCGCCGGAGCTGAATCTGGTGGGCGTGGCCTCGGGCGGCACGCCGGCGGATGTCTTTGGTGTGGTGCAGAATGCGGAAGGTTCGCCGTTCTTCGGGCTGATCCTGAGCGCGATTTTTGGGACGGCGCGGGCCTTTCCCGAGCTGCTGCCGCCCAGCCTGCTTAACGAGAAGGGCCGGCAGACCATCGAGTCCATCAAGGATGGTTGTGTTGGCGCGACCACGGATGGCTCATCGGCCCCCAGTGGCAAGCTTGCGGACTACACCACGGCTGCCGACCCTTACGAGACGCCGGGCGCGCGTGCCGTGAGGCCGCGTGTCACGCTGCCGCTGGCCGGGCAAAGTCCGACTGCCGACATTTATGTGTATCACGAGATGCTCGATGAGCTGATTCCGATTGCCGGTGCCGATGCCATGGTCGCGGCCTGGTGTGCTGCCGGGACGCCGGTGAGCTATTTCCGTAGCGCCAGCGGTGAGCATATTTCGGGTGCGGTGACGGGCGGGCCGGCGGCCTTTGCCTATCTGGTCGGTCGGTTCAATGGCTCGCCGGTCCCGCTGGTGCCGCCACTGGCCACGCGCTGCAACTGAGCGCTTGCTGACGCGAGGCTGCTGAGTTGCTGCTGAGAGACTCCTGAGTTGCTGCTAAGAAAGCAGCCTTAGCCGGCGTTGAGGCCCTGCCAAAGCAATTGCAGGGCCATCGCCGTGAGCAGCCAGTTCAGGCCCTGCTGAAAGCCGTCTTCGCTGCGGCCGGCGAGCCAGCGTTCACCCAGCCAGGTGCCGATGAGGCCGCTGGCGATCATGGCCAGCAGCAGGGGCATCCACGCACCGAACGCGAAGCCGAAGAAGCCGAAGGCGATGATCTTGAGGCCGTGCTGCAGGCTCATGCAGGCCGAGAAAGTGGCCATGTGCTGCTGCCTGTCCAGCGCCTGCGTCTTCATCAGTGTTGCCACCAGCGGGCCGGTGGCACCCACAAACATGCTGACAAAACTGATCACGATGCCGCCGCCCCAGAGCCCCAGACGCTGGGCTTTCCCCCGCAGCGCCGGCCATTTGCCCCAGACGGCATAGAGGATGAACAGCGCTAGCGCGAGGTTAAGCCACTGCGCCGGCAACTCACGCGCGACACTGCCGCCGGCGAAGGCCCCGGCCAGCGCGCCGACTGCGAACGGCCACACGATGACCGGCCGGATGTGCTCGCGCATGAGCCAGGTGCGGCCTACATTAGAGCCGATCTGCACCACGCCATGCAGCGGAATCAGTGCTGCCGGCGGCACCAGAAACGCCATGATGCCGAGCAACAGCACGCCGCCACCGATGCCGAGCCCGGCCGTCAGCGCCGAGGTGAAGCCAGCGCTGACAACGAGCAAGATTGCGTGACTGAGCGCCAGGCCGTCGGGCAAGGTGATGAGTTCCAGCACTACAGCCTCAAACCACCCAATCCAGCACCACATCCCCCTCCGCTGGCAAGGCCGCACGCAGGATGGCCAGCGTCTCTTTCAGCTCTTCCGGCGTATAGGGCACGACCGGGTTCTTGCCCCAGATCGGCGCCGGCCAGGCCGGGTCATCCACGAAACGCGCCACCACATGCCAATGCAGCTGGCTCACGACATTGCCGAGGTTGGCCACATTCATCTTCTCCGCTTGCAGGGCTTCGTCGAGCTGGCGGCTGACCCAGGACGATTCGCGCAGCAGCTGCTGCTGATCGGCCTCGCTGAGTTCGTGGACTTCGCGCAGGTCGGCGCGGCGCGGTACCAGCACCAGCCACGGGTATTGCGCATCGTTCATGAGCAGCACGCGGCAGAGCGGGAAGTCGCCGAGGTGAAAGGTGTCGGCGGCGAGGCGAGGGTGGAGATGGAACATGGGCGGTCTCCGAAAGCGTTCAGAACGAGGCATGAGTAATGTGACCAGTGTAGCGAGCCGGCATGCAGCTTGCGTCAGCTTTTGTTACCCTTGCGGATTCTGATCTGCCGGATTTCTGATGTCGATGCGCCCCGCCAATACCTTGAGTCTTGCCTATGTGCAGCGCCTGCTCGCCGGTGCGGTGCGTCAGGGCTCGACGCTGGCAGAGCTGTTTGCGACTTCGGGGCTGGATCCGGCGGTGCTCGATGATCCTGATGCCAGCATCACCAGCGCGCAACTCATCACCCTGATCCAGACCGTGATGCGGCAGATCGGCGACGAGTTCATCGGCCTCGCCAGCGCGGGGCGCTCTAAGCCCGGCACTTTCGCCATGATGGCCTACGCCGTCATCAACTGCGTCAATCTGGAGAAGGCGATCCGGCGTTCGGTGGCGTTCTACGAGTTGTTTGAAACGCCGGTGATCACACGCTTCGAGATCATCAACAACGAAGGCCATGTCTATTTCGATGTGCGTCAGGACCCCGAGTTTTCCGAGACGGTCTACGAGGTCATGATGTTTGTGTCGGTGCGCTTCTGGAGCTGGCTGGTCGGGCGGCGGTTAGACCCGCTGGTGATCGAATTTGCCTTCGATGCGCCAGCCGGCATGCAGGATTTTCAGCAGCTCTTTCGTTGCCCGGTGAACTACGGCATGGAGGCCAATGTCATCCGCTTTCCGGCGGCTTGGCTGACCTTGCCGCTGGCGCAGAACACGCTGTCGCTGTCGCATTTTCTCAAGGATTCGCTGGCGCGCATCATCGGCGGGCAGGCTCGGCCGGAGCGCCTGAGTGATCGTATCCGCAGTCTGCTCGGGCGCGAGTACGGCAACCAGTTTCCCGAGCTGACCGACATCTGCGTGCGCCTGAACCTGACGCCGCAGACGCTGCGTCGCCGCCTTAAAGACGAAGACACCAGCTATCAGGTCATCAAGGACCAGATGCGCGAGGAGGCTGCGCGCTTCTATCTCGCCAAACCCCTGCTTTCCATTGACGAGATCGCCCTGATGATGGGCTACTCCGAGGCCAGCGCCTTTCATCGCGCCTTCAAGCAATGGACGGGCATGACCCCGGCCGCTTGCCGGCGCCAGTTACTGGGACTTTCCGAATCATGACCGACACTACCGCCCGCCTGCTGATCAACTGCCCGGATGCCCCCGGCATCGTCAGCGCGGTTTCCAGCTTTTTGTACAACCACGGTGCCAACATCACCGATCTCGACCAGCACGCGACGGCACCAGAGGGCGGCACTTATTTCATGCGTCTGGAGTTCCAGACCGGCAATCTGAGTCTGGATCGTGAGGCGTTGGAGCAGGCGTTTCAGGAAGCGGTAGCGACACGCTATGGCATGAAATGGCACATCAGCTACGCTGCCGAGCGCAAGAAAGTCGCGGTGCTGGTGTCGAAGCATGATCACGCCATGATGGAGCTGCTCTGGCGCTGGTCGCGCGGTTCGCTGCCCTGCGACATCGTGGCGGTGATCAGCAATCACGAGGATCTGCGCGCGTCAGTAGAGAGCTTCGGCGTGCCATTTCATGTGGTGCCGGTGACGGCGGCGACCAAGGCCGGGGCCGAAGCGCAGGTCGAGGCCCTGCTCGGTGGCGTCGACCTGATCGTGCTGGCGCGCTACATGCAGATTCTCAGTGCCGACTTCACGGCGCGCTGGCCGCACCGCATCATCAATATTCACCACTCGTTTTTGCCGGCGTTTGTTGGGGCCAATCCCTATCAGCAGGCCTATGACAAGGGCGTGAAGCTGATCGGCGCGACAGCGCATTATGTGACCGCCGATCTCGATCAGGGCCCGATCATCGAGCAGGATGTAGAACGCGTGTCGCATCGCGATGAAGTGCCGACCCTGCGTGAAATGGGCCAGGATGTGGAGCGCCAGGTGCTGGCACGCGCGGTGCGCTGGCATCTCGAAGACCGCATTCTGGTGCATGGCAACAAGACCATCGTGTTTGCCTAACTCTTTTTTGCCGTCGGAGTTGTCGTGAATTCATTGCCAAGACGCTTGGGCCTGCTGCTTGCGCTGTATGTGGCGCAGGGCCTGCCCACGGGCGTGTTCACGCAGGCCTTGCCGGCCATTCTGCGCAGCTATGATGCGCCATTGTCGGTGATCAGCCTGAGCGGCCTGCTGGCCTTGCCGTGGGCCATGAAGGTGCTCTGGGCGCCATGGGTGGATCGCCATTACTGGCCGCGCATGGGCTATCGCCGCAGCTGGATTGTGCCGATGAACATCGCGCTGATCGTGCTGCTGGCGCTGTTGTCGCAGCTTGATCCGAATGGCTTGCGCCATGAATCCGGCGTCCTTGTGTTGTTTTTCCTGCTCTTTCTCATCAACCTGTTTGCCGCCACGCAAGACATCGCTACCGATGGCTTGGCGGTGGGCATTCTGGCCGCGCACGAGCGTGGCATTGGCAATGGCGTGCAGGTGGCGGCCTACCGGATCGGTCTGATCGTGGGCGGCGGCCTGCTGCTGTATGTGCTGGGCACTTGGGGTTGGCAGAACGCGTTTCTGGGGCTGACGGGGCTGTCGGTTTTGCTGCTGTTGCCGGCGCTGTTTTTCCGCGAGTCGGAGAGCTTAAGGCCGCCCGTTGCTAGTCATCAGAACAGGGAAGCCTATGGCAAGGGCTGGCTGAGCTTCTTTCAGCGACCGGCGCTAGCGGGCTGGATCTGGGTGCTGGCGACCTACAAGATCGCTGAATCGCTGGGCTCGGCGATGGTCAAGCCGATGATGGTCGATCATGGCTTCACGCTGGCCGAAATGGGCCTGCAAATCAGTATCGTGGGGTCGGTGGCATCCATCGTGGGGGCGCTGCTTGGTGGCTGGCTGACTGATCCGCTGGGGCGTCGGCGGGCGCTAGTCTTGTTCGGTGTGTTGCAGGCGCTGGCCGTGGGTCTTTATGCCTTGCCGGCGGCGGGCTGGGTGCCGCCCGGTCTGGACTGGCGCAGCTGGATCATCGTGGTCAATGCCATTGAGCATGTGGTCAGCGGCATGGCAATGGCCGCCATGCTCGCCGCCATCATGGATCGCGCCCGTGACGATCACGCCGGCTCCGACTTCACTTTGCAGGTGAGCTTGCTGGCGATATTTGGCGGCGCTTTCTACATTCCGGCCGGCCTGCTCGCGGAGTCGGTGGGCTATGCCACGCACTTCGTCATTTCCGGGTTGGCGGGCTTGTTGCTGATCTGGCCGGCTTGGCGTTATACCCGTGAGCCGGAAGCGTTACTGGCAGGAGATCAGTCGCTGGCCGCACCGCAAAAAGAGGAGTCGCGATGACCGAAACCGTCAGCCAGCATCTGGATGCGCGCCGCCTGCTTTGCCCGGAACCGGTGATGCTGTTGCACAAGGCCGTGCGCACCCTGAGCGACGGTCAAGTGTTGGAAGTGCTGGCCACCGACCCGTCCACCACGCGCGACATCCCGAAGTTCTGCCACTTTCTTGGCCATGCCTTGCTGCTGGCGGACGAGCCGGAGCCGGGCCTGTACCGCTACCGGCTGCGCAAAGGCGGTTAGGCTGAAGGCGCGAGCGAACGCAGTTGTGTCAGCCGTCGCCCGAGCTGGCGATTGAGCAGCAGCGCCGCGATGCCGAGGCCGAGCACGAGGCCGCTCCAGTAGCCGTAAGGCCCCCAAGCGTGGCCGAAGGTGTCCGTGCTGCCGGCGACAAAACCAAACGGAATCGCCACCATCCAGTACGCAATCAGCGTCAGCAACATCGGGCTGCGGGTATCTTGCAGGCCGCGCAAGCAGCCGGCGGCACCTACCTGCAGCGCATCGAAAATCTGGTAGCCGACGGCGAACAGCATGAGGTTGGCGGCCAGCATCTGTACGGCGTGATCCTGCGTATAGCAGGCGGCGATGACATGGCGGGCGAGCAACAGAAACAGCGCCGAGCAGCAGGCGATCAGCGCGGTGGTAACGAGGCCGACGCGCCGGGTGTGAGCAATGGCATCGAGATCCTGCGCGCCATAAAGCTGACTGACGCGGATGGTGAGCGCGATGGACAGGCTCAGTGGCACCATGAACAGAATCGAGGTGACCGACAGCGCGACCTGATGCCCGGCGACCACGGTGGCGCCGGACGGGCTGATCAGAATCGCCACCAGCGCAAACGAGCTGACCTCGAAGAAGATGGCGAGGCCGATGGGCAGGCCCAGTGCGGCGATGTGGCGCAGCTCGGCCAGATGCGGTGGTGTCCAGCGCTGGAACAGGCGCACGCGGGCAAAGGCCTGTGCGCATAGCACATAGACGAGCAGGACGAAGGTCAGCAGCCACAGCACCAATGCCGTCGCCCAACCGCAGCCGGGGCCACCCATTGCCGGGATATTGAGCCAGCTCAGCAGGGCAATATCGGCGCTGCCGTAGATGAAGAGCTGGTTGGCCAGCACATTGAGCAGCAGTCCGGACACGCTGATCAGCATCACCGGTACCGGCCGGCCCTGAGCCTCGCAATAGCAGCGCAGCACAAAGAACAGGCCGACCGCCGGCATGCCCCAGCACACGCCATCGAGATAGGCGCGCGTTTTCAGGCGCAGCTCCAGCGGCACTTGCAGCCAGTCGAACAGTGGCCAGGCATTGCGAATCAGCAGCAGGCCGGCAATGCCGACCAACAGCGCCAGCCATAAAGCCTGATGCGTGATATCGGCAATGCGCTCAGGTTTGTCGGCCCCTTTGGCCTCGGCGACCAGCGCCGTGGTGGCGAGCAGGGTGCCGGTAATCAGCAGGTAAAGCGGCAGCCAGATGCTGGAGCCCACGGCCACCGCCGCCAAATCCAGCGCCGACACCTGACCGGCCATGAGCGTATCAATGAAGCTGTAAGCAGCCTGCGAGAACTGGCTGATGAAGATCGGCCCGGCCAGTACGGCCAGCGATTTCAATTCCTGCTTGCGGGAGAAAGTGCGCGTCGTCGGTATCGGCATCAGCAGCGATAGCCCAGCGTCACCAGCGTCTGCTCGATCAACGCACCCTCGGCGCCGAAGTAGCGCTGACGCAGCAGGCCGTCGAGCACGACCAGCCCTGCATCCCAGGTGAAATGGCGGTCGAGCAGCATGGCGAGCACGGCCGGCAGCGGCATGAGGCGGGCATCGGCGACCTCGCCATCCTGATTGGTGGGCAGAAAATGCGCCGGCAGCCAGGTGTCGTGCACGGCAATCTGCTCCTCCTGCACGCCTTCCTGAATGCGGCGATGGATATGCAGCGCGCTGACCGGGCGGGGCACGCGACGAAAGTGCAGGCCGGCTTCCTCCCAGGCTTCGCGCGCCAGTGCCAATGCCAGCGGCTCGCCGGCCGCAACGCCACCACCGACCAGGTTATCGAGCTTGCCGGGATCGACGAACTTGTGTGCGCTGCGCTCGGCGACCCAGAGCTGCACGCCATCGGGCATCGCCACCCAACCGTTGAGATGCACCGACGGCGTGCGCAGGCCGAAGGTGCGGAAGGCGGCGCGCTCGATGATTAGAAACGGGCCGTCAGGCTCATCGAGCTGCATGGCTTCATCGCGCCAGTTCGCCAGCACGCCTTGTTCGCGCAGGGCCACGGCCCAGGCTTGCAGCACCTGGCTGCGGCTGGCGCAATCGTTGCCGGCGCTGAGGTAGAGGTCGCGCGTATTGACGCGGATGCGCTGGCGATCAAGCTGGCACAGCGCCTCGGCCACGCGCGGTCGAACCCAGCCGAGCGCGCGGCCATCAATGTGCAGACGCAGCTCGTTCACCGGCTCGAAACGCGGTTCGCTGTGCAGAAAGGCGATGACCTGATCGCTGAGCGATGGCGGCATGAAAAGTCTCCGGTCGGACATGATGAGCCTGCGATTTCGGCCTCGGCGCCTGCCGCTTGGCGGCCGTCTGGCGCATAGCGATGCAGTGTAGCAAAGCGCAGTGGCATACTCGCGCCATTCTGTTGCGAGGATGAGTCTATGTCGCACCCATCATTGCCGTCGCAGCCCCTGCGTATCGTGGCCGATGACAACATGCCGGGCGTCGAAGCCTGTTGCGCGCTACTGGCTGACGCTGGGCTCCAGACCGAGTTGGGCCAGACCGATTTGCGCAAAATCGAAATCCTGCGCCGGCCCGGCCGCACGCTGACTGCCGCCGATGTAGCCGATGCCGATGTGCTGCTGGTGCGCTCCATCACCCGTGTCGATGCCGCGCTGCTGGCCGGCAGCCGCGTGCGCTTTGTCGGCACCGCGACCATCGGCACCGATCACCTCGACCTGCCGTGGCTGGATGCGCAGGGCATCGCCTGGGCATCGGCACCCGGCTGCAACGCCCGCGCCGTCGGCGAGTGGGTGCTCAATGTGCTCGTGCAGCTGGCGGCGGAGCAGGGCGTGACGCTGACCGGCCGCACGCTCGGCATCATCGGTCTTGGTCATGTCGGGCGCTGGGTGGCGCGGCTCACCCGCCTGCTCGGCATCCGCGTGGTGGCCTGCGATCCGTTTCTGACAGCAGCAGATCTGCCCGATGATTTGGCCGATATTGAGCTGCTGCCTCTAACGGCGCTGCTCGATACCGCTGACATGATCAGCGTCCACACGCCGCTGACGCGCGGTGGCGCACACCCAACCTGGCATCTGCTGGACGCCCCTGAGCTGGCCCGACTGCGCCCGGATGTCTGGCTGATCAATGCCGCACGCGGCCCGGTGATCGCCAATGCCGCGTTGCTGCAAACCTTGACCGAGCGCGCCGGCACGCCATTCACCGCCGTGCTCGATGTCTGGGAGCACGAGCCGGTCGTTGATCCCCAGTTGCTGCAGCGCGTGCGCTACGGCAGCCCGCACATCGCCGGCCACAGCCTGGAGGGCAAGTGGCGCGGCACCTGGCAGATCATCGACGCGGCGAGTCGTCATCTCGGCCTCGCGCTGTCCGGCAGTCTGGCGGATATTCTGCCCACCGAAGGGAGCCAGATGCTGCAACTGCCAGCATCGTTACTCACGCTGGGCTCATCGCCGAAAATGCCCCTGCCGGCCACCGCCACGACGGCCGTAATAG
>CALEYY010000255.1 GCA_937928295.1 uncultured Moraxellaceae bacterium | reverse complement strand
GGCATCGGCCAGATCGAACACCGAGTAGCGCGTGCTGTCGCTGACCAGACTGGCGACGGTCTCGAAGCTGATGTCGCTGCCATCGCTGAGCAGACGCAGCTTTTCCAGCGCCTGCGCGGCGGCGAGCAGATTGCCTTCGGTGCGGTCGGCGAGCAGTTGCAGGGCTTCAGTTGGGATACGCAGGCCGAGGGCCTGGGCGCGAGTGCTGAGCCAGCCGGGTAGGGCGCTGGCATCAACCGGGAATAGCGTGATCTGCACGCCGTGGCTGTCTAGCGCGGTGAACCACTTGGATTTTTGTGCGGTGGCGTCGAGCTTGGGAAGTGTAATCAGCAGCAGGGTGTCTTCCGGCGGGCGCTGGGCGAAGGCGATCAGCGTCTCGGCGGCGGCGGCATCGGGCTTGCCGCTGAAGCGCAGCTCGACCAGCTTGCGCTCGGCAAACAGCGACAGCGCCTGGCTGTCGGCGATCAGGGCATCCCAGGAAAAGCCGCGCTCGATGCTGTGAATCTGGCGCTCGTTGTAGCCTTGCTGCGTGGCGGCCTGCCGGATCAGATCGGTGCTTTCCTGCAGCAGCAAGGGCTCATCGCCAGACAGCACATAGACGCTTTGCAGGCCATCACGCAGGTGTCGCTCCAGATGCTCCGGGCGCAGCTTCATGGTTTTGCGGGCTGGGCCTGTGCGGGGGCTGGCGCTGCCGGTGTTGATGCGATGGCATCCGCCGACAATTCGCTGGCCTGCGTGCGAGCAAGCTGGGTCAGCAGCTGCGCCACGGCCTGCTGGCGCATGTCTTCCTTCAGCGTTTCCTCTTCGTCGAATTTACCGACGATGCGGGTGTTGTCGAACTGGTAGGTGCGCCGCAGACGAATCGAACGCTCCGGCTGCGCCGGCACGCCGCTGGCGTATTTGAGCTGGAAATTGAGCTCGTAGAACAGTGTGTATTCGGCGGCTTTGGCGAGACGGTCAACGGTGCTGGTCTGGCGTGTCACCGTTTCGCGTGTGATGTGTACTTGCATCGGGGCATCTGCCGAGACGATGCCGCCCATGCGCTGGATGCCGGCGCTGACACGGTCTTCCAGGGTCGGTACGGTGCTGACGACAGCGACGGGCTGCAGCAGCGGCGGCAAGGTGAACTGCCCGCGCAGGTGAAAACCGCAGGCGCTCAGGGCGATGCTCAACAAACCCAGCCAGACCAGACGCATACGGTGTACTCCCTCTTTGAGCGATGTCATCAGACGACGATATTGACCAGTTTCTGTTTAACCACAATCACTTTTTTCACCGGCGCGCCGGCGATGGTGCGCTGGGCATCGGCGTTGGCGAGAGCAGCGGCTTCGATGCTGGCGTTGTCGGCATCCACCGGCACTTCGATCTGGCCGCGCAGCTTGCCGTTGACCTGGATCATCAGCGTCAGGCTGTCGCGGGTCAGGGCGCTGGCATCGACCTCGGGCCAGCGCGCGTTGAGCAAGCCGTCGGCGTTGCCGAAGGCTTGCAGCAGCGCGTGACTGATGTGCGGCACGATGGGCGCGAGCAGCAGCACGGCACTGTGCAGGGCTTCGCGCTCCACGGCCAAGGCTTGATGGGTAGCAGCGCTCGAAGCGCCTTCAGCTGTCTGCGCTGCGTCCAGCTTCTGCACGGCATTGAGCAGCTCCATCACCGCCGCAATCGCCGTGTTGAAGGTCAGGCGGCGGCCGTAGTCATCGCCCACCTTGGCGATGGTCTCGTGCAGCTTGCGGCGCAGCGCCTTCTCGTCGGCATTGAGCGCGGCGGTGTCCATTGCCGGCACCGTGCCCTTGGCAAGATGACCGTGCACCAGCTTCCACAGGCGACGCAGAAAGCGATTCGCGCCTTCGACGCCGGCATCCGACCATTCCAGCGACTGCTCCGGCGGGGCCGCGAACATCATGAACAGGCGCGAGGTATCGGCACCGAACTGGTCGATCAGCGACTGCGGATCGACGCCGTTATTCTTCGACTTCGACATCTTCTCCATGCCGCCGTGGATGACCGGCTGGCCGTCGGCGGCGAGCAGGGCACCGGTGATGCGGCCCTTGTCGTCGCGGGTCAGCGTGACATCGGCCGGGTTGATCCAGTCCTTGCCGCCGTTGTCCTGCTCGCGATAGAAGGTGTCGGCCACGACCATGCCCTGCGTCAGCAGGTTCTTGAACGGTTCGTTGCCCTGCACCAGCCCCTCATCGCGCATGAGCTTGTGGAAGAAGCGCGCATACAGCAGGTGCAGGATGGCGTGCTCGATGCCGCCGATGTACTGGTC
>CALEYY010000254.1 GCA_937928295.1 uncultured Moraxellaceae bacterium | reverse complement strand
GGTGTCGGACAGCGATGTGCAGCAGGGGAAGTGCTCGGGTCGCGAAGACGAAGGTCTGGTGCAAGCCGAGATCGCGGCTGGCATTGCCGAGATGATGCAGCCGGGTCAGCACTATGCGCTGGGTGCCGGTACCACCGTGGCGGCGGTGATGGCGGCGTTGCAGCTGCCCAACACCTTGCTCGGCTTCGATATTGTCTGCGATGGCCGCTGTGTGGCGACCGATGTGGCGGCAGCAGAGTTGGAGCAGTGGGCGGCTCGTGTCGAGCTCACGGTCATCATTACGCCCACCGGCGGTCAGGGCAGCCTCATCGGTCGTGGCAACCAGCAGCTGTCGCCAGCATTGCTCCATAGTCTGGGGCGCGACAGAATCTGGGTGCTGGCCACGCGCAGCAAGCTCGCTGCACTGGCCGGTCGACCCTTGCGGCTGGATACCGGCGATGCCGAACTGGATCGCAGTTGGTCAGGTTGGTGGCCCGTGCATAGCGGCTATCAACAGCAGTTACTGTATGCCGTGCAAGGCTGACTGAAAATTCTGCTAGACACTAGACGACCGGTCTAGTATATTTCGCTGCATGACCAAGCCCCGTGAATTTTCCGATACCCGAGAGCACCTGCTGGCGACCGGCGAAGCCGTGTTTCGCGGCAAGGGCTTCACCGCGGTCGGCCTGACTGAAATTCTGACCGCTGCCGGCGTGCCGAAAGGCTCGTTCTATCACTATTTCCGCTCCAAGGAAGGCTTTGGCGTGGACATGCTGACGCGCTATTTCAGCCAGTACGATGAAGAGCTGCGCGCCTTGCTCATGGATGCGCCGGGCACCGGGCGTGAGCGTCTGCTGCATTATTTCGGTCGCTGGGCTGCTCGCTGTAACCATGGCGACGCACAGGCGCGTGCCACGGCTTGTCTGGCGGTAAAGCTGTCGGCCGAGGTGTCGGATTTGTCGGAGCCCATGCGTGAAGTGCTGGTGGCCGGCATGGAGCAGGTGCCGCATCGTTTGGCACAGGCGCTGGCAGCAGGGCAGGCGGATGGCTCGATTGATCCTGCCTTGCAGGCAGAGGCACTGGCCGGCGCACTGTATCAGCTCTGGGTTGGCGCTGAATTGCTGACCAAGGTGCGTCGCGATGGCCAGCCGTTTGCCTGCGCCTTGCAGCAGACTCAGGCCTGGCTGCGGCCTGTCAGCCCCTGAAAAGCCCGTTGAATTTTGTGTTGTATCAAGTTGACCGGTCTAATTCCGGCAGCAAATCTGGAGAAAGTGTCATGAGCAATACCTTGTTTTCACCGTTGCAAATGGGCAGCGTTACTTTGCCGAATCGCGTGCTGATGGCGCCGCTGACGCGCATGCGCGCAGCCCCTGGCGATGTGCCGACGCCGCTGATGACCGAGTATTATCGTCAGCGCGCCAGCGCCGGCCTGATTGTGACTGAAGCCGCGCAGGTGTCGCCGCAGGGTAAAGGCTACATGCAGACGCCGGGCATCTACAGTGCCGAGCAGACTGCCGGCTGGCAGCAGGTTACCCAGGCCGTGCACGAAGCGGGCGGGCGCATTGCCATCCAGCTCTGGCATGTGGGTCGTATTTCGCACAGCAGCCTGCAGCCGGATGGCCAGGAGCCGGTGTCGGCGTCGAATCTGCCGGCGCGCACCAAGACCACGGTGCTCGGTGCCGATGGCCGCCCTGAGCGTGTGAACTGCTCGGTGCCGCGCGGCTTGCGCATCGATGAAATGCCGACGCTGATCGAGACCTATGTGCAGGCCACGAAGAATGCCCGCGAAGCTGGGTTTGATCTGGTCGAAATCCACGCCGCACACGGGTATTTGCTGCATCAGTTCCAGTCCACGGAAAGCAATGACCGTACGGATGCCTAC
>CALEYY010000253.1 GCA_937928295.1 uncultured Moraxellaceae bacterium | reverse complement strand
CGATAGGGGTCGCCCACCAATGGCCCGAAATAGCTCGACGATATCGGCGTGAATGGCGTGTTCAGGCTCTGGAACTGGCTGGGATCTTTGGCATAGATCGAGAGCAGATCCATACCGTTTTTCTGGCTGCGCAACAGCACCTGCTGCAGGAAGTCAGGGTTCTGTATGGCATCACGCGGGGCTTCGCCGGTGCGGGCAAAGTTGGCCTGCTCGCAGGCTGCCCACGCCTGAGAAGGATAGACCGCCTCATCACAATGACGATCCACAGTAGCAGGCGAGATTGAGGGCGAGGCCGCCGTGACGGTATCGCTGCCATCGCCACAGCCAGTCAACACAAACAGCGCTAGGAAACCGGGCAAAAAACGCCTCATTACATATCACTCCTGTTGGCCATTGGCCGCTCATCCGGCAGGCAGCGATCCATGAAATTACGCATCAGCCGCAAGTATTCGCGCTGATGCAGATGCACCACGTGGTTGCCGGGGAACCAGTGCAGCTGACTGCCGGGCCAATGCCGGTGCAGCAGCGTCTGATAGCGCGGCGCGGTGAAGCGGTCGCCGGCACCGGCAATGATCAGCAGGCGCTCCGGCGCAATCACCGGCGTCCAGGTCAGCGGACTGTGCAGCGCCGAAATGTGGCGCAGATCCTGAATCGTCAGGCCCGCCAGCGGCATCACGGGAGCCAGCACCGTGCTCAGCGGCGGCCATTCCATAATCATGTCCACCGGTGACACCACCGCCGCATTGGGGATGGCAAATGCCAGCCGGTCATCCACCGAGGCCAGCAGTGCGGTCAGGTAGCCGCCGAGGCTGAGCCCGGAAATGCCCATGCCGGGCACGCCCTGATCTTCCAGATGGTTCATGACGATGCGCAGCTCGTAGATGGACTGCAGCATGGCCTCGCTGGTCTGGGCAAAACCCTGGCTGAAATAGCCGTAGCCGCTGAACGGATCGAAACGGCCCCGGCGCTTGCCGTGGAACGGCAGCGTGAACAGCACGATGTCCCAGCCCTGGCGGAAGAACCAGCGCAGCGAGAACATCTGGCTGTTGATCCAGTAGGCGTCCAGCGAATAACCGTGGACGAAGATCAGCGTGCGCCGGGGCCGGTCGCCATGCGTCCAGTGCTGCGCCTGCGCGCGCAGGTTGCGACGGCGCCTGGCGTAATCCTCGCGGACCTCAGGGTGCAACGCCTCGTACGGGCTGTCGAAGCTGAGCTGATGCACGGTCGCGCCAATGCCGGCCAGCGCCGGAATGTGCTGCGGCTCGGCCGTGACGGGAATGTGTCGGGGCGGCGCGACAAACACCTCGTCGCGCTGCCGCCGGTCCGCCATGCCCTGATAGAACGGGTACAGCGCTTTTTCGCGGGCGAGGCCACGCGGCCCGAAATTGGGCAGCATGGCCGCGCACACCGCCGTCGCCAGACCGGTACGCAGGGCATAGTCCACGGCGGCACTGGCGGCCACCTTGAACGGATACGCCTCATCCATGGGCGTATCCTGCGGCTGCCGGTGATAATCCGCCGGCAGCGTCTGCCACCAGGGCAGGTTCGCGCCGGCGCTGTCCGCAGCGGTATTAGCTGCCTCAGTCACGACGATACATCGTGACCACGCAAGCACCGCCGAGGCCAAGATTGTGCTGCAACGCCACGCGCGCGCCGGCGACCTGTCGTTGATCGGCCGTGCCGCGCAGCTGCCAGACCAGCTCCGTGCACTGTGCCAGCCCCGTCGCGCCCAAGGGGTGCCCCTTAGAGAGCAAGCCGCCGGACGGATTGGTCACGACCTTGCCGCCATAGGTATTGTCTTCGTCCATCGAGTTGATCGATGGGCCCACATAAGTTTTTCCACCAGAGGCGTTGGGAGTAGCGATCGTAGATTGATACACATCATTTACCTCCCATGCGCTGACCTTTTTATCGTTATTGGCACAGGCGATAAGACCCAGACTAACTACTAGTAATACAGCGAAACGATACATAGATGGCTCCTTAGATCCCCAAATCATACTATCGTCCGCCACGGCTTTGATCTTTACCCCCAAACCAGCCATTTCCTCCTGATTTCCCTAGGGCCTCATGTTTAACCCTAAACCTAGGGTTTGTCATAATAAAATTACAAAACTTCACAACTTCACAGCTTGTGAAGTTCTGATATAGTGTGAGTACTGGGAGATGAAATGAAGAGACAAGTACCAAAAACACATCAAGCCTTGGAGTGGATAGGCAAGGGCATGAGCGCAGCTCAGGCTGCTAGAAAGATGGAGATTTCAGAATCCAGTGTGTATGCCGCCCTCAGAAAAACGAAGGCAAAAGATATGGGGTGTTGCCCAACGTGTGGTCACAAAATAAGGAATTAAAAATGAAAAAGACTCTATTGGTCGCTGTCACTATTTCTGTCGCAGCAATTGCTTACGCAAATACATCCTCTGATTCATCTGCCTTGGTAACGCAGCAGTGCAAGATTTCTGCCGAAGCAGTTTCTACCTTAAAAGGATTGCAATACGGCAATACATCGATTCGTAAAGATGTAGCGAGTTTGATTGATCGTCATTTAAAGACGCAAGAAAATAGAGAGATTGCGCATAAAAAACTCAATTTAATGGTGGATGACAAGTCAAGTGAGATC
>CALEYY010000252.1 GCA_937928295.1 uncultured Moraxellaceae bacterium | reverse complement strand
GCCGCAAGGTGGTGAAAGAGGCCGTGATGGGCACGCGCCAGGGTGCCATCGTGGTCGATGATGCCATGCTGGAAACCTATCTGGGCGTGCGTAAGCACAACTATGGCAAGGCTGAAGCTGAAGATCAGGTTGGCCAGGTGACCGGTCTGGCTTGGACGTCGGTGGGCGGCGAGCTGCTGACCATCGAAGCCATTGCCGTGCCGGGCAAGGGCGGTCAGCTCATGACCGGCTCGCTGGGCGAGGTCATGCAGGAGTCTATTCGTGCAGCCATGACCGTGGTGCGTTCGCGTTCGCGCACCTTGGGCTTGTCGCCGGATACCTTCGAGAAGCGCGACATTCACATTCATATGCCTGAAGGCGCGACGCCGAAGGATGGCCCGAGTGCCGGTATCGGTATGTGCACGGTACTGGCATCTGTGCTCACCGGCATCCCGGTGCGTGCCGACGTAGCGATGACGGGGGAGATAACCTTGCGTGGGCAGGTACTGCCGATCGGCGGGTTGAAAGAGAAGTTGCTGGCAGCACATCGTGGTGGTGTACGCACAGTCATTATCCCCGAAGAGAATGCTCGTGATCTGAAAGACATTCCCGAGACCGTGAAAGCAGCGCTGGAGATTCGAACGGTGAAGTGGATTGATGAAGTGCTGGCGATTGCATTGACGCAATCGCCGAAACCGCTAAGTGACGAAGCTTATGAAGCAGGCTTGGCGCGTGTTGAAAGACGCGACCAGCCGAGCGCAAGCCATCACTGACGCGGCGTCAAGCTAATTTTTTCTGACCAAAACAGGGGAATTAACGGAGTTGTGCTTGATTCCTGCTCCCCTGCGATTTATAAAACAACTCACTTGCGTGGCCCTTAGTGCCTGCAGCTGAACAACTCCAATAATCAAAATGGTTTTATCCAAAAGGGGACGCCTGTGAACAAATCTGAATTGATTGATGCCATTGCTGAAAAATCCGAAATGACCAAAGCCGATGCCGGTCGTGCGCTGGATGCAACAGTTGCTGCCATTTCGGCTGCCCTCAAGGGTGGCGATGCCGTGACGCTGGTTGGCTTTGGTACTTTCGCTGTGAAGGAGCGCGCTGCGCGTACCGGTCGCAACCCGCAGACCGGCAAGGAAATCAAGATTGCTGCTTCAAAGACACCATCGTTCAAGGCCGGCAAGGGTCTGAAGGATGCCGTCAACGGCTGATGCCGGTGGGCGTGTTGTAACGACATACCTTAAAAGCGCGCCTCGTCTGGCGCGCTTTTTTTTCCAGCACCTTCCGGGTGCGCCAATTTAGCGTGTGGGTTGCTCATGCAAGCGTTTCGTGATGTGGTTAGAGGCTGGTTA
The DNA here is from genome assembly GCA_937928295.1 of uncultured Moraxellaceae bacterium. Lineage (GTDB taxonomy): Bacteria > Pseudomonadota > Gammaproteobacteria > Pseudomonadales > Moraxellaceae > Perlucidibaca. The sequence goes on along the minus strand of CALEYY010000252.1, from coordinate 4,096 downwards.
GGCAAGGTCATGCTGGGGTTGTTGACGCTGCCGGTGATCTTTCTTGGTATTGAGTCTTACTTCAGTGGCAGCTCGGAAGTCATCGTGGCAGAAGTGGATGGCCATGAAATTTCCCGCTCCTTGCTCGACAAGGCCGTTGAGAACCAGAAGCAGCAGCTGTTGGCGCGATCCGGGCCTGATGCCACGCTGACCGATGCACAGCAAAAGCAGCTGCGTGAGCGTGTACTCAACAGCCTGATTCAGCGTCAGCTCCTGCTTGATTCGGCACAAAATTCCGGTTATCAGGTGTCGGATGCCACCATTCAAACACTGATTCAAAGCACGCCGACCTTCCAGGAAGGTGGCAAGTTTTCGCCAGCGCGTTATGCGCAGGTCTTGAGCCAGATCGGCGAAACGCCAGCGACCTTTCCAGCCCGTGCCCGCGACGAGATACTGACCTCGCAGCGCGCCTCCGGCCTGCTCATGAGCGCCTTTGTTACGCCGGCAGAGCTGGATCAGCTCAGCGGCCTCGATGGCCAGCGTCGTGACCTCAGCTATGCAGTGATTCCGGCCAGCCGCTTCATGAGCCAGGTTCAGGTTTCGGATGCACAAGTGAAGGCGTTCTATGATCAGGAGCAAGAGCGCTTCAATCGCCCGGAAGTGGTTAGCGTTAATTACCTGAGCTTGTCGCGCGATGCCTTCACGGCACAGGTGAAGCTGGATCCGGTGCTGGTCAAGGCGCGTTATGACGAGCGTGTGAAGGCGCTGTCTGGCGCTGAAGAACGCCAGGCCGCGCACATCCTTGTGGCTGTTGATGACAAGGTCAAGGATGCCGATGCAAAAGCGAAGATCGAGGCACTGGCCAAGCAGGTTGCGGCAGGTGCTGATTTTGCCGAACTGGCCAAGGCCAACTCGAAAGATCCTGGCTCTGCCAGCAAAGGTGGCGATCTGGGCTTTACGGCGCGTGGTCAGTTCGTGCCCGAGTTCGACAAGGCACTTTTCGGTCTGACCAAGGCGGGCGAGGTGTCTGCTGTGGTGAAGTCTCCGTTTGGCTATCACTTGATCAAGCTGTTGGCGATCAAGCAGCCGAGCATCCCCAGTTTTGCGCAGTTGCAGGGCGAGCTTGAGAAAGAGGTTCGTGCTACACAAGCCGATGAGCTGTTCACGCAAACCGTTGAAAAGCTCGATGCTGCTGTCTATGAATCGGCTGATCTGCAAGGCCCGGCCAAGGCTTTCGGCTTGACCGTGCAGACATCGCCAGTCTTTGCGCGTCAGGGAGGCGAAGGCTTGTGGCATGAGCGCAAGGTTCTGGATGCAGCGTTCAGCGACGACTTGATCAAGGAGCGCAAGAATACCTCGGCGCTGACCTTGAAGGATGGCACCACGCTTTGGCTGAGCCTGGCCACGCATGAGCCCCTGCGGAAATTGCCGCTGGCAGAGGTGGCCCCGGCCATTCGCGCCAAGTTGCAGCTGGATCAGGCGTTGGCGCTGGCAGTCAAGGAAGCCGAGAAAGTCGCGCAGGCCAGCGTTAGCGCCGGTTTTGCGCCTACAGCCGCGGCGGCTGGGCTGACGGTGGTGACGAAAGCGGGCGTGGCGCGTCGTGATCCGGCGCTGCCGCCGCTATTGCTGCGCGATGCTTTCCGCATTGCGCCACCGGTTGCCGGCAAGGCGCAGTCAGCCGTGACTAAGCTGAGTGATGCAGCGGCGGTGGTGACGGTGACGGGAGTGCAGTCCGGTTCGGCCTTGGCCGGCACACAGCGTGTGGCAACGCAGACCATGCTGGGCGAGAACCATGGGCAGCAGGAGTTGCAGGATGTGATCGGGTATCTCAAGGCGGAGGCCAAGATCATCCTGAAGGAAACAAAGCCGGCGGAATGATCGCTGGCAGCGTGATGTAGAAGTCACGCGATGCAAGATTCACCATAAAAAAACCGCGCCGGACAGCAGTCCAGGCGCGGTTTTTTTATATCAGCGAAAGGCTGGGTGGCTCAGATCGCGTCCAGCGTCGGCATGGCGACGGTGTTGAAGCCGCCATCCACATAGAGAATTTCACTGCTGATGCCCGAGGCCAGATCCGAGCACAGGAACGCGGCGGCGTTGCCGACTTCCTCGATGGTGACATTGCGGCGCAGCGGCGTAGCGGCTTCGTTGTACGACAGCATCTTGCGGAAGTCCTTGATGCCGCTGGCAGCCAGCGTACGGATCGGACCGGCAGAGATGGCATTGACGCGAATGCCTTCCGGGCCGAGGCTGGCACCGAGGTAGCGCACATTGGCTTCCAGCGATGCTTTGGCCAGGCCCATCACATTGTAGTTCGGCACCACGCGTTCGGCACCGAGGTAGGTCAGGGTCAGGATGCTGCCGTTGCGGCCGGTCATCATCGGCTTGGCGGCCTGGGCCAGCGCGCCGAAGCTGAACGAGCTGATGTCGTGAGCGATGCGGAAGCCTTCGCGCGTGGTGACATCAACATAGTTGCCTTCGAGCTCGTGGCCGGGCGCGTAGCCCACGGAATGCACGAGTACATCCAGGCCGTCCCAGTGCTGGCCGAGTGCGGCGAACACGCCGGTGATCTCGTCATCGGAGGCGACATCGCAAGGGAAGGTCAGTGTGGAGTCGAAAGTAGCTGCGAAGCCTTCCACGCGCGCTTTCAGCTTTTCGTTCTGATAGGTGAAGGCGAGCTCAGCGCCTTCGCGACGCATCGCTTGGGCGATGCCGTAGGCAATGGAGAGTTTGCTGGCGATACCAACGATGAGAACGCGCTTGCCGGTCATCATGCCCATGTCAGGCTCCTGTTATGTAAGTGTTCGTGGCAGTGAATGTTGGTGAGTGAGAAGTGGCAAAAGTATAGGGCTTTTGCCGGGATGTGGGGTCATGTCGGGCTTACCTGCGGCGAAAGACTGAGCGCCATCGCGGCCAGCAAGGCTTTGGTATAGGGGTGCTTGGGTGCGTTGAACAAGCGCTCGCTGTCGCCACTTTCCACGATCTGCCCCTGCTGCATGACCAGCACACGATGACAGAGCGCGCGAATCACGCGCAAATCATGACTGATGAACAGGTAGCTGATGCCGCGCTCGCGTTGCAGCTCGCGCAGCAGTGCCACAATCTCGCCCTGAGTGTGACGATCCAGCGCCGATGTCGGCTCATCCAACACCAGCACCGCCGGTTTCAGAATCAGGGCGCGAGCCAGCGCGATGCGTTGGCGCTGGCCACCCGAGAATTCGTGCGGGTAACGATGACGGCAGGCCGGGTCGAGCTTGACTGCTTGCAGGGCGGCACAGACCTCGTTATCCAGCTGCTCGGTGCTGAGCTGCTGATGCGCGCGCAGGCCCTCGGCAATCAGCTCGCCGACGCTGAGGCGAGGGCTGAGGCTACCGTAGGGGTCCTGAAACACCAGTTGCAGCTGGGCGCGCGCCTTGCGCAAGGATTCGCCAGTCAGGCCCAGCCAATCCTGCCCGAGCAAAACCACGCGGCCTTGTGCCGGCACTAGGCGCAGCAAGGCTGCCGCGAGGCTGGACTTGCCCGAGCCGGATTCGCCGACCACGCCCAGCGCCTCACCCTGTGCGAGCGTCAGGCCCACGGCCTTGACCGCCTCATGCCATTGCGCCACGCCGCCCCACCAGTGCTTGCGCAGTGGGTAGCGCACATGCAGCTGGCTGACGCTGAGCCGGGGCATGGTTGATTCGCTGCGCAGGCAGGGGCCAACATCGGCAAAGGGCTGTAGCAGCAGGCGCGTGTACTCGTCCTGCAGGCGCCGCGAGTCCTGCGCCTTCATATCCTTCACGCTCCTGCGCGCGCGCAGGAGGAGGGGTTCGCGGACGAGGCGAAGGTGCGCAGGCGGTGCGGGCTGGCCGGGTGCCGCTCGAGGGCGGCTTCGACGGATCCTGGGCGAAGACCGGCGCGCCTTCCACCACGGTGCTCTCGCGCGATGCGTCCAACCCGGATGGCAAAGGCGCGGTCGCGGTCGTGTTGCTTGGGCACCAGATCCAGTGCGAACAGCTCGTCTTTCTTGTTCCCTTCCTTGACCACGAGCGGCCGGCGGCAAGCCTCGACCATCAGCCGCAAAATGAAGCAAACCTCGGCCGTCAGTTTGCGCGGCGGTGGCGTCTCGTCGGCCACT
>CALEYY010000251.1 GCA_937928295.1 uncultured Moraxellaceae bacterium | reverse complement strand
ACACGACGCTCTTCCGATCTCGGCTTTGCTGGGGCTGGTGCTGGCGCAAATACTGGCGATCACGTCTGCTTTGGTGCCGTTACCCATTTCGCGGGCACCTAACAGCGGGCCTTCAATCTGTGCGGCCAGGCTGTCGGCGCGGCCATCATGAAACAGGCCGCCGATCCAGGCCATATCGATCAGGGTCAGTGCAGGAATGAAGCCGACATAGCTCAGAGTTGGCGAGTTGCGCATGGTCATATTGGACAATACACCGGCTGACAGGCGGTTGGGCGAGTCCGAAAAAGCGACGGCAGCATTGATGTGACAGCTTTGGCAGGACACAGTGTTGTTGACCGATAATGTCTTGTCCGTAAATAGCGCGTCACCGAGCGTGACGAGTCGCGCGTTATCTACAGACTCTTCGCTGGCGGCAACCGGGGAGCTGACGGATTTGCTGCCACCGCAAGCAGCCAGCATTGCAGCCATCAGACCGAGGCTGGCAAGGCGAAGATATGGATTATTCATGATAAAATTAGTACGAATGAGAATGCTTATATTCTGTGGAAAGGGAGCTGTAGTGTCAATTGCCCAAAAAATAGCCGAGCCTGTATTGCTCATGCTTTTGTTCATGCTGCTCTCGGGCTCGGCAAGAGCCACGCAATACCTGTCTTTGATGCAGGCGCAGAGCCAGCTTTTCCCCTCAGCCACGAGCTTTCAGGTCGTGGCGCCCATCGTCTCTTCGGCGGATGTGCAGGCAATCAACCAGGCCTCCGGTTTGGCGGGGAGCCTGCCGACACGCACGACCTGGCGCGCGATGAAGCAAGGCACCGCCTTGGGTTGGGTAGTTGCCGACCATGTCATAGGCAAGCATGATTACATCGATTTCGCCGTGGCCATCAGTCCGGATGGCAAGATCGGCGGCTTCGAGGTGCTGGCCTATCGCGAAACCTATGGCGGGCAGGTGCGCAGCCCGGCCTGGCGCAGCCAGTTCATCGGCAAGCAGGCACAAGATCAGGTGCTGGCGGGGAAGGATATCAGCGTGATTTCGGGGGCAACTCTGTCCTCGGCACATCTGGCGCAGGCCATAAAAAGAATTTTGACCTACTGGCAGTTGGTTTTGCGCACTCAGGGCCATGGCGGCAGTCAGTCAGGGTTGGACAGCAGCCGTTCATCCGCGTAAAATCGCCGCTCAAATCGTGCCTGTGCGCATCACTGCTGAAATACGCAGCCTAAAGCGAGAAGGAGTTCCTCTTCCTCGCTTTTTTTGCGCGCACGCCTAGCCCATTACTCTGCTCGGAGGTCGGTTTGAGCCAGCCAGCCATTCTCGCTCTGGAAGACGGTAGCGTTTTTCGGGGTCGTTCCATCGGTGCCGCAGGGCAATCCAGCGGTGAGGTCGTTTTCAATACGGCCATGACCGGCTATCAGGAAATTCTTACCGACCCGTCGTATTGCCAGCAAATGGTCACACTGACCTATCCGCACATCGGCAACACCGGCATCAACAACGAAGACAACGAGTCGACGCAGGTCTGGGCTGCCGGCCTGATCATCCGCGATCTGCCGCTGCTGGCCAGCAACTGGCGCATGACCGAAACGTTGCCGGATTACCTCGTGCGCAACGGTGTGACCGCGATTGCCGACATCGATACCCGCCGTCTGACCCGGATTCTGCGTGAAAAGGGTGCCCAGAATGGTGCCATCATCGCCGGGCCGGCTGCGGCTGCCGAAGGCGCTGTCGAGGCTGCACTGGCTGCCGCCCGCGCCTTCCCGGGCCTGAAGGGTGCCGATCTCGCCAAGGTGGTTTCGGTCACGGAAACGTATCAGTGGACCGAGGGCAGCTGGACGCTGGACAAGGGCTATGTCACGCCGTCGGCTGCGCCGCAGTTCAAGGTTGTGGCCTATGACTTCGGCGTCAAGCACAACATCCTGCGCCTGCTCGCCGATCGCGGCTGCGCGGTCACCGTAGTGCCGGCACAGACGTCGGCCGCCGATGTGCTGGCGCTGAACCCGGACGGCATTTTCCTGTCCAACGGACCGGGTGACCCCGCGCCTTGCGATTACGCCATTGCCGCCATTGCCGAGTTCCTGAAGACCGATATCCCCGTGTTCGGCATCTGCCTCGGTCACCAGCTGCTGGCGCTGGCTTCCGGCGCGCAGACCCTGAAGATGAAGTTCGGCCATCACGGCGCCAACCACCCGGTGCAGGACACCGATACCGGTCGCGTCATGATCACCAGCCAGAACCACGGTTTTGCGGTCGATGAAGCCTCGCTGCCGGCGAATCTGCGGGTTACTCACAAGTCGCTGTTCGATGGCTCGCTGCAAGGCATCCACCGTACCGACAAGCCGGCCTTCAGCTTCCAGGGTCACCCCGAAGCCAGCCCCGGCCCGAACGATGCGCAAGCGCTGTTCGACCACTTCATTGAACTGATGCAGGCCCGGAAATAAGTCATGCCAAAGCGTTCTGATATTCAAAGCATTCTCATCATCGGTGCCGGCCCCATCGTCATCGGCCAGGCCTGCGAGTTCGATTATTCCGGCGCTCAGGCCTGCAAGGCGCTGCGCGAAGAGGGTTACCGCGTCATCCTGGTGAACTCGAACCCGGCCACGATCATGACTGACCCGTCCATGGCCGACTCGACCTACATCGAGCCGATCACCTGGCAGACCGTGGCGCAGATCATCGAGAAGGAACGCCCGGATGCGCTGTTGCCGACCATGGGTGGCCAGACCGCGCTGAACTGCGCGCTGGAGCTGGACAAGCAGGGCGTGCTGGCGAAGTTCAATGTCGAGCTGATCGGTGCTTCGAAAGAGGCCATCCGCATGGCCGAAGACCGCCGCCTGTTCGACCAGGCCATGCGTCGCATCGGCCTCGAATGCCCGCGCGCCGGCATCGCCAACACCATGGAAGAGGCTTTTGCGGTGCTGGAAACTACGGGTTTCCCGTCCATCATCCGCCCGTCCTTCACTATGGGCGGATCGGGTGGCGGCATCGCCTACAACCGTGAAGAGTTCATCGAGATCTGCGAGCGCGGCTTTGACCTGTCGCCGACGCATGAATTGCTCATCGACGAGTCGCTGATCGGCTGGAAAGAATACGAGATGGAAGTTGTGCGTGATCGCAACGACAACTGCATCATCGTCTGCGCCATCGAAAACTTTGACGCCATGGGCGTGCACACCGGCGACTCGATTACCGTCGCGCCGGCGCAGACCCTGACCGACAAGGAATACCAGATCATGCGCGACGCCTCGTGCGCCGTGCTGCGCGAGATCGGTGTCGAGACCGGCGGCTCCAACGTCCAGTTCGGCATCAATCCGAAGGACGGGCGCATGGTCATCATCGAGATGAACCCGCGTGTGTCGCGCTCGTCGGCGCTGGCGTCGAAAGCCACCGGCTTCCCGATCGCCAAGGTCGCCGCCAAGCTTGCTGTTGGCTACACGCTCGACGAGCTCAAGAACGACATCACCGGCGGTCGCACGCCGGCCTCGTTCGAGCCGTCCATCGACTATGTCGTCACCAAGATTCCTCGCTTCAACTTCGAGAAGTTCCCGCAGGCCGAGCCTCGCCTGACCACGCAGATGAAGTCGGTCGGCGAAGTCATGGCCATCGGTCGTACCTTCCAGGAGTCGCTGCAGAAAGCCCTGCGCGGCCTCGAAGTTGGCGTCGACGGCTTCACGCCCAAGCTTGATTTGAACGATGCCGAAGCTGAAGCCAAGCTGCGCAACGAGCTGTCGAATCCGGGCCCGGATCGCATCTGGTTTATTGGCGATGCCTTCCGCATGGGCCTGAGCTTGGATGATGTCTATCGCCTCACCGGCGTCGATAAATGGTTCCTCGTGCAGATTCAGGACTTGATCAAGTCCGAAGCCGATGTGGCCCGTATCGGTTTTGCCGGTCTCGATTACGACACGATGTGGGGTCTGAAGCGCAAGGGCTTTGCCGACAGCCGTCTCGCCAGCCTGATCGGCGTGTCCGAGAAAGAGCTGCGCACGCGGCGCTGGAGTCTGGGCATCCGCCCGGTCTACAAGCGTGTCGATACCTGTGCCGCCGAGTTCTCCACCAGCACCGCCTACATGTACTCGACCTACGAGGAAGAGTGCGAAGCCAACCCGAGCAGCCGTGACAAGATCATGGTGCTGGGCGGCGGTCCGAATCGTATTGGTCAGGGCATCGAGTTCGACTATTGCTGCGTCCATGCGGCCCTCGCCATGCGCGAAGACGGCTACGAGACCATCATGGTCAACTGCAACCCGGAAACCGTGTCCACCGATTACGACACCTCCGATCGCCTGTTCTTCGAGCCGGTGACGCTGGAAGATGTGCTCGAAATCGCCGCGCTGGAAAAGCCCAAAGGCGTCATCGTGCAGTACGGCGGCCAGACGCCGCTGAAGCTCGCGCGTGCCCTCGAAGCCGCCGGCGTGCCCATCATCGGCACCTCGCCGGATGCCATTGACCGTGCCGAAGACCGCGAGCGTTTCCAGCAGATGGTCGAGCGACTGAACCTGCTGCAGCCGCCCAACCGTATTGCGCGTTCGACCGAGGAAGGTCTGCGCTTGGCTTCCGAGGTCGGCTATCCGCTAGTGGTGCGCCCGAGCTATGTGCTCGGCGGTCGCGCCATGGAAATCGTCTTCAACGATGCCGAGCTGGCGCGCTACCTGCGCGAAGCCGTGCAGGCCTCGAACGAATCGCCGGTGCTGCTCGACCGCTTCCTCGATGACGCCATCGAAGTCGATGTCGACTGCGTCAGCGACGGCAAGGATGTCGTCATCGGCGGCATCATGCAGCACATCGAACAGGCCGGCATCCACTCCGGTGACTCCGCCTGCTCGCTGCCGCCGTACAACCTCTCGGTCGAACTGCAAGACATCATGCGCGATCAGACCATCCGCATGGCGCGCGAGCTCGGCGTGGTCGGTCTCATGAACGTGCAGTTTGCGGTCAAGGGGCAGGATGTCTATGTGCTGGAAGTGAACCCGCGTGCTTCGCGCACCGTGCCGTTCGTGTCCAAGTGCATCGGGACTTCGCTGGCCAAGATCGCTGCCCGTTGTATGGCCGGCATGTCGCTGGCCGATCAGGGCTTCACCAAAGAAATCATCCCGCCGTATTACAGCGTGAAAGAAGCCGTGTTCCCGTTTGCCAAGTTCCCTGGCGTTGACCCGATTCTCGGTCCGGAAATGAAGTCCACCGGTGAAGTCATGGGCTCTGGCGATACCTTTGCGGAAGCCTTCCACAAGGCCGTGCTCGGCTCCAACGAGCGCCTGCCGAATGGCGGCCGTGTGTTCCTGTCGGTGCGTGATTCCGACAAGGTTCATCTGCCCCGCATCGGTCGAGAGCTTGCTGATCTCGGCTTTGAGCTGGTCGCCACCAGTGGCACGCAGCGTGAGCTGGAAGCCGCCGGTATCGCTTGCCGTCGCATCAACAAGGTCACCGAGGGTCGTCCGCATGTCGTCGACATGCTGAAGAATGGCGAGATCAACTTCATCATCAACACCACCGAAGGCAAGCAGGCGCAGCAGGATTCGTTCTCGATCCGCCGCAGCGCGCTGCAGGGCAAGGTCTATTACACGACCACGCTCAGCGGTGCCGAAGCGGTCTGCCAGTCGCTGCGCTCGAAAGACGCGCTGACCGTGCGCCGCCTGCAAGATATGCACGAGAGGATTGTCTGATGCAACGCTATCCGATGACGGTGCAGGGAGCCGAGGCGCTTAAGACCGAGCTCAACAAGCTCAAGGGTGTTGATCGTCCGGCTGTGATTGTCGCCATCGCCGAGGCGCGTGCACACGGCGACTTGAAAGAGAACGCCGAGTACCACGCCGCGCGTGAGCAGCAGGGCTTCATCGAAGGCCGCATTCAAGACATCGAAGGCAAGCTGTCCAATGCCCAGATCATTGATATCTTGCAGATGCCGAACACGGGCAAGGTGATTTTTGGTGCGACGGTCGACATTGAAAATGTCGAGACCGAAGAAGCCAAGACCTACCAGATTGTGGGCGATGACGAAGCCGACTTCAAAATCGGCAAGATCTCGGTCAACTCGCCCATCGCGCGCGGCCTGATCGGCAAGGTCGAAGGCGACTCGGTGATGATCGAGACGCCCGGCGGTCGAGTCGAGTACGAAGTGATTGCGGTGCGCTACGCCTAGGCGCGACGCCATGAAAAACGCCCTCAGCTGAGGGCGTTTTTTTTAGTCTCTATGGCCATTGCCGTGACCGTGGCCATTGCCATGGTCTCGATCTCCGCGACCATCGCGATCACCACGGTTGTCATTGTCGCGATGGTCTCTGTGCTTGCGGTACTCCGGCGCATAAACGGTGTTGTACCAGTTATCTTGCACGAAATAGACCGGTGTGCCGCAGGCGCCGTACTGGCGGCAATGCTTGCGCCAGTTTTTGGCGTGGCCGGGCGGCACATGCAGATACAGTGGTTGTCTGGCCACTCGTACTTGTTGAATGATGACTGGCTGGCTATAGACCAATGCTGGGCGCGGGTATTGGTTGCCGATGTCAATTTGGCCACAGGCTATGTCATATTTACGGCCATCGAGCGCAGTCGCATCGCCAGCTCCGGATCGCCCTGCGTGAACTGCCCGATCAGCTCGTTGAAGCTCGCAGCCCACGCCTGCCCCTCCGGGCCGGCCGGGTCCGCA
>CALEYY010000250.1 GCA_937928295.1 uncultured Moraxellaceae bacterium | reverse complement strand
CTATCAAAGCTGGTAATGAAACTGCGCAAACGCCACGCCACACTTTTTCGCTGTGGAATCGCTACGATCTGAATGATCGCTACGGTGTCGCTCTGGGCTTTGTCAGCCGCAGCCGCATGTTTGCGCAGGACGACAACACGGTGACACTGCCTGGCTATGGTCGTGTTGATGCCGCGGCCTTCTTCAATGCCTCGAAGAATCTGCAGCTGCAGCTCAATATCGAAAACCTGCTCAATCGCGATTACTACGTGAATGCGCACAACAACAACAACATCACGCCGGGCTCGCCCATCGCGGCACGTCTGTCGGCTACCTACAAGTTCTGACAGCGGTGATGTTGAGCAAAAGCCCTCGCCCTTGTGCAGGGGCTTTTGCGTTTAGTGCTGTTGGGCTATTCGTGTGTCGCCTTGATCATCTCCTGTGAGGAGTGAACATCGGCGTGCAGCACGGCATTGATGCGACTGATTGCCAACTCAATTGATCACGGTTGTCACAGAGTTTGTACAATCTGTACTTGGCATAGAGCATTTTGCGACAGGCTACCAAAGAACTGTTGCGTGACACATCTTCTGTCGCCTGCTAAGCTTTAAACTAGTTTAGAAGTTATACAACTCATGCTCACAGCCAGATCGAAAGCCAAGCGTCAGCGTCTTTGGTCACTACCCCTGATAGTGATCATGCTGCTGCATTGGTCGCTTGGTGCCTGCGCTGCGCTTGCCGACACCATCTGCCTTGAGCCTGATGGCAGGGTGGTCTGGGAGCAGGCTGGCAAGCCGTGTGCTGTTGAAGCCATTGAGCAAATCACCGGCAAAGCGTGCATTGATTTTCAAGCGCAAGATGGGCATGACGATCACTCGCCAGTCCCCTCGAAGCTGCAACTCGCAGACCTACAAACGCCACACCTGATTCCGGCCCTGACTTGGCTGCTACCCAGTATTCCCGCGCACCATGCGGTGAAGCCGGATGCGACCGGGCCACCTATAACACCGTTCTCCGTCATCATTCGCGAAACTGCCTACCTGCTCATTTGATGCTTCCTGTTGACCACTGGAAGCAGGCCTTGGCCTGCATTCTTTCGTCTGCATGGGAATCATCATGTCTCGTATTTTTGTTGTATTTGTATCCCTCCTAGCCGCGTTATGCGCTGGCCTGCTTCATGCCGACAGCCTGAGTCTGTCGGAAGCCACCCGCCGGGTGCTTGAGAAGAACCCACAGATAGCGGTCAGTTCGGCGTTGCAAGACGCCGCTGCCGGGCGCGTCACGCAAGCCGGCGTACTCCCCAATCCTGAAGTGAACTATCTGTTGGAAGATTTTTCGGGCGACACCAATCGCTCGGCCAGCAGTGCCACAACGACCTACAGCCTGAGCCAGCGCTTTTCATTGCCCGGCAAACGCAGTGCGCGAACCTCTGTCGCGAGCGAAGAGCGCACCCTGACCGCGTTGGAGGCTCAAGCTGAGCGGCTGCGGCTTATTCGTCTCACCCGCGATAGCTATGTCGATGCCTTGGCCAGTGCTGAAAAGCAGTCGGCGGCTGAACGGAACTTGCTTCTGGCGCAGCAACTGCGCGATGCCGTTGCGGCTAGGGTGACGGCCGGCAAGGTGTCACCCATCGAGTTATCACGAGCCACTGTTGCCTTGGCAGGCGCTCGTCGTGCGGTCAATTTGGCGATGCAGGAGAGTCAATTGATGCGCCGGCAGCTAGCCAGCCTGTGGGGTAGTAGCCGGCTTGAAGAGCAGCTGATGGACATATTGGTATTGCCTGAGCAGTTGTCCGAGCCGGCAGACCTCGCCAGTGTGAGTCCCTACCTGAAGCAGGCGGAGGCGCGTATTCAGCGTGAACGAGCTGCCCTGACGCTGGCCGAGCGTCAGCGGTTGCCGGACTTCACACTGTCGGCGGGCACGAAGCGCGAAGCCATCACCCGTGAGCAGAGTGTTCTGCTCGGAATCTCCGTGCCCATTCCCTTGTTTGATCGCAACCAAGGAGCTCTGCGCAGTGCGCGTGCCGAGCTGACGGCTGCCGAAGCCAGCTTGATCCTCGCACAGCAGCAATGGCAACGGCAGCGTGACCAGCTACTGGTGCAGCGCGAGGCCAGCTATCAGGACGCGCTGCAACTACGGGATGAAGTGCTGCGTATTGCCAGCGAGGCCTTGGAGGCAACACGCGAAGGCTACCGCGCGGGCAAGTTCTCGCTGATCGATCTGCTGGATGCCCAGCGCAGTCTGGTCGAGTCACAGGGCGTGTATCTCGCCGCCCGCATCTCCTATCACAAAAGTGAGGCCGCGCTCGATGAGCTGCTGGGCCGCGCTACTTTTTCTGGAAATACACCATGAAAACCGCAATCAAGAAAGCACTGCCGCTGTTGATCGCAGTCTCTGCAGGTGCAGGTATGACTTGGGGGCTGATGGAGTTTGGCCCCGCCCGACATGATCACGAAAGCCACGCTGAGTCTCCGAAACCCGCTGCAGATAAACATGCCGGGGAGCATGAAGAAGAAGGACATGCCGAAGCTATCAAGCTGACAGACGAGCAGCTGATCGCCAATGGCCTGCGCATCGAGACAGCCGCACTTGGCAATTTTGCCAGTGGCCTGTCGCTGCCGGGGCAGCTGGTGCTGAACACAGATCGCGAGGCTCGCGTGTTGTCACCGATTACCGGGATGGTGCGTTCGGCCCCGATTCAGATTGGTGCGCAGATCAAGGCCGGTACGGTGCTGGCTGTGATCGAAAGCCCTCAGCTCTCCGATGTGGCGGCGCGCTATCTGGCTGCCAAGGAGCGGCAAATCATGGCGCATTCGTCATTTGCCCGTGAAGAGAGTCTCTGGCAAAAGAAAATCAGCGCCGAGCAGGACTATCTCGCCGCCCGTCGCGAGCTCAACGATGCCCGTATCGAAACTCAAAGTGCCCTGCAGAGCCTGCTGGCACTGGGCATGAGTGAGCAGGATGCCAAGACGCTGAAGCCGGGCGGACGCCTAGCCAGCTATGCCTTGCGTGCGCCGATCTCGGGCACGGTTCTGTCCAAGGACCTGACCCTTGGCGAGGCCGTGACATCCGACAAGCCTTTGTTCCGGCTGGCGGATCTCTCGACGCTCTGGATTGATCTGGCGGTGCCGGTCACTGACTTGCCCAAGATTCGTGAAGGCCAGACGGTCGTTGTGACTGACAAAGCCAGCATGAGCAGCCAGGGCCGTGTGATTTTCGTACAGCCTGAGCTCGATGAAGCTAGTCGCAGCGGCTCTGTGCGCGTGCAGATCGACAACAGCCAAGGGCTGTGGCGCTCGGGCCAGTTCGTGCAGGCGCAAATTCAGACGGGCGCGGTCTCTCAGACACTCAGTGTGCCGCTATCCGCCATCCAGATGCTGGAGAACCAGCCGACCATCTTTGTGGCTGACAAGGATGGTCTGGAGCCGCGCACAGTCGTGCTCGGTCGGCGCAGTGGTGATCGGCAGGAGGTGATCAGTGGTTTGAAGGTTGGCGAACGGTATGCCAGTGGCAATGTCTTCGTTCTTAAAGCTGATCTGAAGAAGGGAGAGGCCGAACATGAAGATTGATTGTTTGCGCCTGTCGCAGGAGAGAAGCCATGTTTGATCGCGCCATTGGCTTCTCCCTTTCGCATCGTTATCTCGTACTGGTGATGGTCTTGATGCTGGCTGCCTTCGGGATTTTTTCCCTGCAGAAACTGCCCATCGACGCCGTGCCGGACATCACCAACAACCAGGTGCAGATCAATACCGAGCTGGCCGGCTTGTCACCCGAGGACATCGAAAAGCAGGTTACTTTTCCGATTGAAAGCGCATTAGCCGGGATATCCGGATTGGAATCCACGCGCTCGCTGTCGCGCAATGGCTTCTCGCAGGTGACGGCAATTTTCCGTGACGATGTGGACATCTACTTCGCCCGCAACCAGGTCACGGAGCGCCTGAACGAGGCCAAGGATGTGTTGCCACCGGAGGCGTCGCCACGCATGGGGGCGATTTCGACGGGTCTGGGCGAGGTCTACATGTGGGCGGTGAAGTTCGCTCACCCGAGTGGTCAGGGAGCCAAAATCAGCAATGGGCAACCCGGCTGGCAAAGTGATGGCAGCTACCTCACCCCCGAGGGCGAATACCTGCGTACTCCGGTAGCGCAGGCCGCTTATCTGCGCACGGTGCAGGACTGGATCATTCGGCCCCAACTCAAAGGCTTGCCGGGTGTGGCCGGCATCGACAGCATCGGTGGCTACGAAAAGCAGTATCACATCCAACCCGATCCGCTGCGGCTGAGGGAGTACAACCTGTCCGTCACCGATCTGGTCGAGGCCTTGGAAAAGGCCAATCAGAGTCGTGGTGGTGGATTCGTCGAGCAGCGTGGCGAGGCTTATCTCGTGCGCGCCGATGGTCGCTTGAAGCGAATGGAAGACATTGCCGCCACGGTAGTAGCGACACGAGGCAATACACCGATCTATGTGCGTGACCTGGCCAAGGTCGAGATCGGCGAAGAGCTACGCACCGGTTCGGCCAGCGAAAATGGCCACGAGGTGGTGGTCGGTACGGCATTGATGCGTATCGGCGAGAACTCGCGCACGGTCGCAGTCACTGTCGATGACAAGATGATCGAGATACGACGCAGTCTGCCGCCGGATGTTGAAGCACAGACGGTGCTCAATCGCAGCAAGCTGGTCAATGCGACTGTGGCGACGGTGGTCAAGAACCTCAGCGAGGGCGCATTGCTGGTGATCGTCGTGCTCTTCCTGATGCTCGGCAACATCCGCGCAGCCTTGATCACAGCGGCAGTCATCCCGCTCACCGTATTGCTGATGAGCACGGGCATGGTCAAGGCCGGTATCAGCGGCAACCTGATGAGTCTGGGCGCATTGGACTTCGGCCTTATCGTCGATGGCGCGGTCATCATCGTCGAAAACTGTCTGAGTCGTCTGGCGGCGCGGCAGCATCATCTCGGCCGGCTGTTGAGCCTGGAGGAACGACTGTCAGAAGTACTGCATGCCACTCGTGAGATGGTGCAGCCTTCGGTCTTTGGTCAGGCCATCATCATCACGGTGTATCTGCCCATCCTGGCGCTGGAGGGTGTCGAAGGGAAGATGTTCCACCCCATGGCCGCGACGGTGATCATGGCGCTAGTTGCCGCCTTCGTGTTGTCACTGACGCTGATCCCGGCACTCGTCGGCATCTTCTTCACCGGCTCCATCGAGGAAAAGGAGAATCGATTTCTCGCCAAGGCTCATGCGCTGTATGTGCCGGCCTTGAGCTGGGCGATGCGTGAGCATAAAAAGGCGATGGGCATGGCGCTGGGTGCTTTTGCCGTCGCCGTGGTGATCTTCACTCAGTTGGGGCAGGAGTTCGTGCCGACGCTGGATGAAAAAGATGTCGCCATGCATGCGCTACGCATTCCCAGCACGGGCATCAAGCAGTCCAGCAGCATGCAGCTGCAGGTCGAACGCACCGTCGCGCAGTTCAAAGAAGTGGCCTATGTCTTCTCCAAGACCGGTACCGCCGAAATGGCCGCCGACCCGATGCCGCCGAGTGCATCAGACACTTTCATCATCCTTAAACCACGCGAGGAATGGCCGGACTCGAGTCAGACCAAGGCTGAGTTGATCGAACGCATCGAGCAAGCGGTCAGCAAGCTGCCCGGCAACAACTACGAGTTCACTCAGCCGATTCAGATGCGCTTTAACGAGCTGCTGTCGGGTGTACGCGCTGATGTCGCCGTCAAGGTATTTGGGGATGACTTCAACACCATGCTGTTGACGGCCAACCAAATCGCGCAGACCCTGCGCGGTGTAGAGGGGGCCAGCGAGATCAAGGTGGAGCAGGTCGAAGGACAGACATTGCTCGACATCAGTTTTGATCGTGATGCCCTAGCGCGCTTCGGCTTGCGCATGGCCGATGTGCAGGACACGGTGGCGGCTGCCATTGGTGGTCGTCAGGCGGGGGAGATCTTTGAGGGCGACCGTCGCTTTGATGTGGTGGTGCGCTTGCCCGAGGAAGTACGCACGGATTTGGATCTGTTGCGAACTTTGCCGATCTCCGTAACCGATGCACAGTCGGATCAGGGCTTTGTGACGCTGGGCAGCATCGCTTCCCTGACCTTGCGCGATGGCCTTAATCAGGTCAGCCGCGAGAATGGCAAGCGTCGTGTCGTGGTGCAGACCAATGTCCGTGGCCGGGATTTGGCCTCATTTGTTGAGGAAGCGCAGCTGCGCATTAATGAGCAGGTCAAGCTACCTGCTGGCAGTTGGCTGGTCTGGGGTGGGCAGTTCGAGAATCTGCAGGCGGCCAAGTCTCGCCTCATGATTGTCGTGCCAGCCTGTTTCGCCTTGATTCTGATGCTGCTATTCATGGCGCTGGGCACGGTACGGCAGGCCTTGTTGGTGTTCAGCGCTGTGCCGCTGGCATTGACAGGTGGCATTCTCGCGCTGTGGATATGCAGCATTCCGTTTTCGATCACAGCAGCCATTGGCTTCATCGCGTTGTCTGGCGTGGCGGTGCTCAATGGTTTGGTCATGGTCAGCCGCATCAATCAGCTGCGTGCTAACGGTATGGCGCTCACACAGGCGGTGCAGGAAGGCTCGCTCTCGCGTCTCCGTCCAGTATTGATGACCGCACTGGTTGCATCACTGGGTTTTGTGCCCATGGC
>CALEYY010000249.1 GCA_937928295.1 uncultured Moraxellaceae bacterium | reverse complement strand
TGGAGGGCGTAGATACGGGTATTGATGCCGCAGCTGACAGCATCGACAAAGTACCTCTTTAATCGCATGTTTTTTCGTCGCTTGATAGCGGGGGGCTTGAGTTAGCACAAGGCTTCCGTTATCTTTCGCGACCTCGGAGAAGTGGCAGAGTGGTTGAATGCACCAGACTCGAAATCTGGCATACGGTCATACCGTATCGAGGGTTCAAATCCCTCCTTCTCCTCCAAATCACGCCCACGCAAGCGGGCAGTACCCCTAGATAACCCCCGCGAAGCCCAGTAATATCAAGGCTTCCGGGGGTTTTCTGTTTGCACAGTTGCCCTCGCTTCACCACCGAAAACCACGGTTCACCACAGCTAGTCTGTAGGTATCGCCGTAGGTACAAATCGGAAGAGGGTCACACGATGCCTACAAATACGCTTTCAGACGCACGCTGCAAGGGTGCCAAGCCCAGCGACAAGCCCTACAAGCTGTTTGATGGTGGTGGTCTGCACCTCTATGTTTCGACTACGGGCTCGCGTACTTGGCGGCTTGCGTATCGTCTTGCCGGCAAGCCACAGACCATGAGTCTGGGCTCATATCCGGAAATCTCTCTAGCAGCGGCACGCGTGAAGCGCGAAGAGGCCAAACGGGCTTTGATCGAAGGTCATGACCCCATGGCACCACGGCGAGCGAATCGCCAAGGTGTGACGCTCTCCGAAGCGGCAGACACTTATTGGAAAGGCCGCAAGGATGTATCGGCTACTTACCGCACGAATGCCATGCGTGGCATTGAATTGCATCTGGTGCGATTACTGCCGAAAAATATTGGCAGCATCACACGCGATGACTTGCTGGCTGAGTTGTTGGTCATGGATGCTGCCGGCTTGCATGTGTATGTACGCAAGGTGCGCATGTGGGTCGGGCAGGTCTTCGAGTGGGCTGTTGAGAATGGCATGGCCAATACGAATCCAGCCGCGCTCATCCGGCCTGAAAAAGCATTTGGTCGTGCCAAAGTTACGAGCTTTGCCGCATTAGCCCTGCGTGAAGTACCTGAATTTTTGGAGCGCTTGGCGCTAGAAGGGGATCTGCAGAGTGTTTTGGCATGTCGCCTGCTGGCACTGACTTGGGTGCGTACCAATGAGTTGCGAATGATGGAATGGTCAGAAATCGATGAGACAGCCAAGGTCTGGCTGATCCCTGCCGGCAAGATGAAGCGGGATCGCGATCATCTGGTGCCGCTGTCGGATCAGTCGCTGGCCGTGCTCAAACAGCTGCGTGCGCGGAGTCGGCCGGAGGCTCGATATGTGCTGTCGGCTCCTCACCGAATGGATCGACCTATGTCTGAAAACGCGGTGCTCACATTGATTGCTCGGATGGGCTACCGAGGTCGCATGACTGGCCACGGCTGGCGCTCAGTGGCCAGCACCTGGGCCAACGAAAATGGCTACTCGCCGGATGCCATCGAGCGCCAGCTGGCGCATGTGCCTGACAACAAGATTCGTGCGGTCTACAACCGTGCCGAGTATCTGACGGATCGCAAAAAATTGCTGCAAGACTGGGCGGATTGGCTGGATAGCTGCGGCCTCAGGCCAGTTTGATGCCGGCGCGCTCCAGCGTGGAAAGCTTCCAGCCAACAGTCTTCCGAGTGAGGGCAACATCAGGGGCGGGGAGCCGTTTGCCTAGCAGCCAGCGCCGGATGGTTTCGCTACTGACCTGTAGAAGCTGCTGCAGCTCAGGTCTGAAAATGACGCGGTCTTCCGGGTTGGCAACCATCACAAAGCTCCTTCTGTCTGGGTATGACAGGAATCATGGGCTTTTGTGGGGTTGCTCATAACTCACGCCAGCGTGCGCAGGCGTAGTCAGGCTGATTCGACGGAAGCCATTAGTTGATCTTGGTATGTCCCGGCTTTAGTGGACAGTTGATTTAGAACTACTCACTGCTGCTCGGCGCTCAAACTCTACCGGGCTGAGATACCCCAGCGTCGAGTGTCGGCGTCGTTGATTGTAGAACCGCAGGTAATCAAACACATCGGCTTTTGCCTCGTTGTAACTGCCATATTTCGTCAAATACACCCGCTCGGCCTTCAATGATCTAAAGAAGCTTTCCATCGCCGCGTTGACGCTCCTATGTCAACCACAGCCTCTCGAGAATGCTAAATCAGCCATGATTAGCGGATATATTTCACGCACGATATACCGTTTCAGGCAGCGATGAATCTCCTTGCTTGACAGTCCTTCCTGCGTTCGACGTTCAACATAAGTTCGTGTTCGTGGGTCACTTCGCATCCGAACCATCGCAATGGTCCACAAGGCATTATTGGCCGTTCGATCGCCACCTCTGTTCAAACGATGACGTGTCGTTTTGCCAGAGGAAGCTTGCAGTGGGCTAGTACCGCAGAGTGCTGCCAAGGCCGCTTCACTATGCAGACGCCCTGGGTTGTCGCCTGCTACTGCCACTAACGTCGCAGCAGTTTGCGGGCCTATACCGAAGCGCTCACGCAGGCGCGGGGCATACTCAGTAGTTAAGCGCTCCAGCATGGCATCGAGTGTTTTTAGCTCATCTGCGAGTGAGGCCCAGCGTTTTGCCAATAATCTCAGGGTAGCCGTCAATGCTTGCTCCATGACGCTTGTACCGAGCGAGCGCAGTCGAAGGCACCGTTTCACGCACTCGGCCGCTTTGACTTTTAACAACCGCTCTCGAACATCTTGCGGTGCACTGACCAGCAAAGCTCGTAGCTGATTGATTGCCTGCGTTTTGGCTTTGACTGCACTCCGCCTAGCTACAGAGACTGCTCGCATGGCTTCTGCTGCGCCTGATTGTGTCTTCGGTATAGCCGTTGCTTTCTCAGCAAGGACTGCGCGTGCAGCATTTTCTGCATCGATTGGATCAGATTTGCCTTTGGATCGACGTGCTGCCCGGTCGGGCCGATTGACCTCTAACACTTCAATTTCATGGTCGCGTAGTACGCGAGTTAATCCGGCTCCATAAGTGCCCGTACCTTCGACGCCAGCACGTCGCAATTTACCGAATGATTTAGCCCAGACCAACAGCTCGCAATACCCATCTAGATTCGTAGGCACAGCTAATGTGCCCAGGAGCTTGCCAGCTTCACTAATGACTGCGCCAACATGCGTATCTAAATGCGTGTCGACGCCCAGTAACACCTCACTTTGGTTCATAGATGCCTCCGCTATCTCGGATGCATCGTCAACCCTATTCGCAGGACAGGACACTCACGGTGCAGAACAAAGCTCCTATTAGGTCACAAGCGATAGGCCCGACAATGCTCGGGGAACATCGGAACTGATCGACAGGTCAACGCAAGGGCAGCCAGGCCAATCCCAGCACGGGTCAGATCAGTCCGATGTTCTGTAAGCATAATGAACTGAGTATCCCAGCAATTGCCCGGGCGCGAATGGCTGGGAACGATCTGATGACGTCTCAG
>CALEYY010000248.1 GCA_937928295.1 uncultured Moraxellaceae bacterium | reverse complement strand
TGCAACAGGTGCAACAGGTGCAACAGGTGCAACAGGTGCAACAGGTGCAACAGGTGCAACAGGTAGTGGTATTACCATCATCAATATCGGTGGTACGGGTGGTACGGGTGGTACGGGTACTTTGGTGAATGTTGGTGGCTCGGGTACTGGCTCTTTAGTGGATATCGGTGGTACGGGCACAGGCTCCGGTTCCGGTACGCTGGTGAACATTGGTGGTCCTACTACGGGTTCGTTAGTGGACATCGGTGGTACAGGCACTGGAGGTACATTGGTCAATGTCGGTGGCGCAGGTACTGGCTCGTTGATCAATATTGGCGGCGGTGATGCTGGTGGCGGCGGTGGGCCTACAGGCACTACCCCGTGAACCTAGTTAGTCTCTGGAGCATTTGAAGTAATGCGGTGTGTATTATTGATTCCTGTTTTATTGGCTGTGTCGGGGTGTGCTTACACCCCGGGTCAGCATTTGCAGTTGGGTGATGGCTGGCAATCAGGCCAGCCAGATTCCGAGCAACCAGTCGTGGTGCGAGATATAAGCCCTAAGACCATTCTGCAACTGGAGCAGGAAAAAAAGCTTACAGATCAATTGCCTAGCGAGCTGATGGCATACTCTCCAAGCGAGTACCGTATTGGTTCAGGTGATGCTCTTTTGATTACCGTCTGGGACCACCCTGAGCTGACCACTCCAGCTGGTCAATTTTCAAGTGATGTCAACGCTCGTACGATTAGAGCAGATGGCTCTCTGTATTATCCATATTTAGGTGTTGTACAGGCTGGAGGCATGACTCTTGAGGAGCTTCGGCTTTCAATGTCGTCACGTTTGAGCAAATTCATCACGAGTCCGCAGCTAGATATTGCAATTTCTCGTTTTGGAAGTCGCCGAGTATTCTTAGGTGGCGCGTTTATTCGTAACGAGTCGCAGGTGCTGACAGATCTTCCATTATCTCTTGCTGAAGCCCTAGGGAAAGCGGGTATCAACCTTGACCAGGCGGATATTTCGGGTCTGAAGTTACGGCGAGCTGGTAAAAGTTATACAGTCAATTTAGATGCTTTGGCGCGACAAGGTATTGATCTTGAGAAAATCTATCTGAAAAATGGCGATAGTCTGCAATTGCCCTATAACGATCGTAAGAAAGTCTATGTTATGGGCGAAGTAGGCAATAGCAAGGCGATCACCTTCAAGACCGAAACTATTACATTGTCGGAGGCATTGGGCTCTGTGAGTGGTCTGAGGCAAGATAGTGCCAAAGCTACGAGTATCTATGTCATTCGTTCATCTGAGCAGGCTCCGGCCTCTGGAGCAGATGTTTTTCGTATGAATGCAAACTCTCCTGTTTCATGGGTGATGGCTAGTCGCTTTAGTTTGATTCCTGGTGATGTCGTGTTTGTTGATACGGCAGGAGTGGTGAGACTTAATCGCTTGATGTCTGGGTTGTTTCCAGTTTCGTACTTAATACAGACGGCACGAACTCTCGCGCAGTGATTATTATGTCTTTGACAAAGTTGACCTCTGTGCGGCTACTCACAGCGTATGCGGCATTGTTATTGTCAGCGTGCTCCTTGCCATTTAAAAATGATAGTGTCATTCGCTATAGCAATGACGAGGCTAAACCCGGCTATCGCTCTGGCCAGCTTTATATGCCAGTTGCCTATAAAGGAAAAATGACATGGGTTTTGAGTGGATTTCATGATCGAGTCTCCAATGACCTGTTACTAGATGTCTGGATCGGTTCAAAAGGACGAATAATAAAAACTCATAATAATGGTAGAGTCGTTGAAGTGGCTGGTTATGACGAGAAAACCTTACGCTTGATTGATGACTGCCCTGCTATTATTGAGCTTTATAAGCTGAATCACGCGATTACATGCAAGCGCACCTATTTGACTGAGCGCCAAGGTCAGTATAAGTTAAAGATGGATATTACGGTAAGTCCCGTGGTGCCTGCTGCTTTGATTTTTGGCGATAGAAAACAAGAAGGTCTGATTGTACGCGAGTATATCGACGCATCAGTTCGCAAGGGAAATTTCTATTTCTATGATCTGCAGGGTCGTTATGTAATGAGCCGGCAGTGGCTAGATTCGGATCACTATATCGATGTATATGCAACGGAGACGAGCGAGTGAGCACTCTTGGCGTGTGCCGTGCCCTTGCTTTCTCGGCACTGTGGTTTGCTTTTGCAGCAGCAGCGGATGAGCCGCCTGGAAAACGTTTAAGTAGTATTCTGATTGATAATGGAGTGACATTTCCGGCTTTGCAAGGTGATGTTCAATGGTTTCGAGGTGTGAACAAAGCGCCTCAGTTGGCGGAAAAAAATGCCTTGTTGCAAGTTATTACAGAGCAACACCGCTTTAGTCGTGAGAGTGCGGCGATTTCTTCTTTCTCGAAGTGGTGGGCTAGTCAGGCAGTAACAGGTGCGGAGCCACTGCCTGAATCAGATCCTAGAGCGCTTGCATTGCATCCTGAGCTTGATCCAATCATGCAGCAAGGCGATGCGATCAGAGTTAATCCAGTTGCCTCAGCTGTTGCCATACTGGGTGCTAATGGCGCACCATGCGATGTGATGTATTTGCCGCGGGCGACCGTACGTGATTATTTGCAAGCGTGTGCTATTAGTTGGCATCGTGATCCGATTCAAGTGATTAATCCAGGTCAGCATCCGCACAGTGTTTCAGTGGATGTCTGGAGCGCGCAAGATGAGGCGTTGGTGATGCCGGGGGCAATGCTTTGGTTGCCTCTTCCTCGTTTGAGCGAAGCGGATCAACATGCCTTGGTGGCACACATTGCAACTTTAGGCTCTTTTCAAGGCGTTTCCACCCGTATTCCGGGATTGATGGAGCCTATTGCGCAACAATTGCTTCCGACCAGCAGTGATTGGGGTAGCGTTGGTTTGCTGCAGATGCCAACAGCTCGATTTCGTGAGACTGGTAGTGCATCAGTGTCTTTGAGTGTAGTTGGTCCTTATGTTCGTTACTCCTTCATGCTGCAGCCTTTTGATTGGCTAGAGGGGGGGTTCCGCTATACGGATGTACGTAATCGTGCTTATGGAGCGGCGGATTTCAGCGGTAATCAAACCTTCAAGGACAAGAGTATTGATGTCAAATTCCGTTTGCTTGAGGAGAGTGCACGGCAGCCTCAATTAGCATTAGGTTTACGAGATCTTGGTGGTACGGGCTTCTTCTCAAGTGAATTTCTCGTTGCCAGCAAGCGCTATGAGCGCATGGATTTCACGCTGGGGTTGGGTTGGGGTAATTTGGCTTCGCGTGGAACTCTATCCAATCCATTGAGCTTTTTATTGTCTTCTAGGTTTGATGATCGACCACCTGGTTTTATTGCCGGTCAAACCGGTGGCACAAGCAATTCCAGCTCGTACTTTCGAGGCCCAACTAATCTCTTTGGCGGTGTTGAGTGGCATGCAACCAACCAGCCGCTGACCCTAAAGCTTGAATATGATGCAAATAGTTACCAGAACGAAATTTTGGGTAATCGATTTGATGTCAGTTTGCCGCTGAACTTCGGAGCGGTCTATCGGTTTGGGCGATATGTTGAGGCGCAGGCAGCTTTGGAGCGAGGTAATACGCTCAGCTTTGGTGTGACAGTACATGATAATTTGTCCAAACTGAAAGCGGCAAAAGTCAATGATGCGCCAATATTGGCGATTAGCCATCAGCGTCCGATCAAGCAGCAAGCTGCTTGGCCTGCAATTGCGCAAGCAATTCAATACCAAACCGGTTCGGAAGTATTGCAAATCAGCAAGTCGCGTGACGAAGTCAAAGTCGTGATGAGCCAACCCAATGCTGCCTATGGTGCCGCACAATTTGAGCGCGCCGGTCGAGTCTTGCATGCGGCAACCGATGACACCGTTAACTGGTTTGATTTCAATATTCGCAATACAGGGCTACAGGTTAGTACGGTCACTGTAAATCGCGAAGCGCTGGCCCTGAAGGCGAGTAGCTGGACTCCTCCTCAAGAGCGTGAGCAAGTATTAACTGTCGAGTCGCCACTTGCTGACTCTCCTGCTGATGAAGTTGTGTATCGCGGGGTTGCATCACCGGGTGGTTATCATTTGGGATTGGACTATAGCCAGACCATTGGTGGCCCGGACGGTTTTCTCCTTTTTCAAATTGACGCACTAGCGACCGGTCGTATTAATCTGGATGCTAATACGTGGGGTTATGGCGCAGCACGCTTACGACTCTTCGATACATATGACAACTTTGTGTTCGATGGTCCTAGCGGGTTGCCGCGTGTAAGAACGGATATTCGTCGCTATTTGACAGAGTCGCCAGTGCAGCTGACAAATTTGCAATTGAATCATACCGTCGATCTGGGTGGCGACATGTTTGCCATGTTCTATGGTGGCTATCTGGAGCGAATGTTTGCCGGCTTTGGTGCCGAGTGGCTATTGCGTCCTCAGGGCAGTCCGGTAGCGATTGGTGTTGATATTAACCGTGTGAAGCAGCGTGACTTTGACGAAGGTTTTGGTCTGAGAGATTATCTCGTTACCACGGGTCATGTTTCCTTGTATATGGATACTGGCTATCAAGATATTCTGGCCGTTGTGAAGGCAGGAAAGTATTTGGCGGGCGATTTCGGCCTGACATTCGATGTGTCACGCATCTTCCGCAATGGCGTTACGATGGGAGCTTATGCAACGCTGACGAGCGCTTCCAAGGCTGAGTATGGCGAAGGCAGCTTCAGTAAAGGTATCTATGTATCGGTGCCTTTCGATGCATTACTTGAAAGCAGCTCTCGCAGTGCTACGAGTCTGAATTGGTCACCATTAACGCGTGATGGCGGTGCATTGTTGAGTCGAGCATTTTCACTTTATGGCATGACGGACTTGCGCCAACCGAGAACCATGGGTTTGATGCAGCCACGCTGAGATTTCAATTCTTGACTCACAGCCAGCGCCATCCATGCTAGACCCTTGCGGCACAAAGGTAGTTCTTACAGTCATGAAAAGGTATGGCTGGCAGTAGCCACCGAGTTTGGCTAAAGTTAGATTTATAGTTGCGGAGCACGAACGCTAGTGCTCTTTTTATGACAAGGAGTTCAAATCATGAAAATAAAAACACTCGCTTTTGCAATATTCACACTCACCAGCACGCAGGCTTATGCAGAAGATGCAGGCGGCTCTATTTGGGGTAGTCTGCTCGGCGCGGCGGTCAATGTCGCGTCACAGCGTGCTGGTGTCCCGGTGGACTCTGCGGCTGCTCAACAAGCTGCCGCTATTGCACAAGCGGCAGCAGTAGCTAATGCCTCAATTGGGTCTGATGCCAAGTCCATACAGGCAAACTTAGGTGTGGCGCTAGCGACGCAGGCGGCCGCCAATGGCCAGACCCTGACACCGGCGCAACAGCAAGCGCTGGCCAATGCCTATGCACAAGCAGCAGCCAATGGTTATGGCCAGTCGGCGGCCCTCAGCACGGCTCAGCAACAGGCACTCATCAAACAAGGCTTGACGCCTGCACAGCTGCAGGCTGTTGCGCAAATGCAGGCACTGACGCCGGCTCAGGCCGACGCATTGGCTCAAGCACGGCTGGCGCAGATGACGCCGGCACAACGCAAGGCATATGACGCAGCCAAGGCTCAAGCAATGGCTGCACAGGCGCAACAAGCACTGGCCACTGCTCAAGCTGCTCAGGTGCAGGCAAATGCCCAGCCATGCCAGCCTGTCGCCTCCAGCAAAACGGGTGGTTTCGGCGGCATGTTCGGTAAAATGGCCGGTAGTGCGTTGCGTGGCATGGGTGGTGATGCAGGCAATGTAGCTGCTGGCTTGGCGGAGTCCGCTGGTGCAGCTGCGGATTGCATGCCAGCCAAGTAAATATCAGCGAGCCTGGTTCAGGTTCGCTTGCTGCGCCTCAGCAGCTGTTTCAGTCCGGTACTCACGGCCAGCAAGCCCATGCTGGCCGTGACGGTCACCAGCGAGCCATAGCCGGCGCAGTTCAGCCCGGCGTTGTCACAGATGCCGGCAACCGGCTCTGTGATCTGCTCATCAGAATAAATGCAGGTAATGCCAAACGATTTTCCGGCTTCTTCCGGATAGCCATGATGCTTGCGCAGGCGTTTGCGCAGGCGTGCCAGTAGCGGGTCTTGTTCGGTGCGGGCAAGGTCTTCAACACGCAGCCGGGTGGGATCAGTTTTGCCTCCAGCAGCGCCACAGACAATCAGAACATTGCGGTGGCGGCGGGCATGCAGCGTTAGCGTGAGCTTGGCTTTAGCATCATCGCAGCAATCAAAAATCAGATCAGGCTGTGGCGTCAGAATGTCGGCAGCGTTTTCACGCGTCAGAAAGTCATCAACGACACGGACATGAAGGCGGGGATTGATGCTGCGGGCTCGTTCGGCCAGCACTTCGGCCTTGCCTCGACCGAATTGCTCGCTGGTGGCCTGCAACTGGCGATTTACATTGGATGCCACTACTACATCGAGGTCGACCAGCGTGAGCTGACCAATGGCGCTGCGAGCCAGCGCTTCGACAACCCAGGAGCCGACACCGCCAAGCCCGACAACTACAGCGTGGCTGGCAGCAAAACGCGCTAGAGCAGCATCGCCATAGACGCGACCAACACCGGCAAAACGGCGGTCGTAGTCGTCATCGGCGGAGTCCGAGAGTGTGTGTGGCAAATCAGTCATCGTGGCCTTTGCGTGTAGCGACCGGCGGTGCCATGAGCAGGTACATCACGGGCGTGACCAGTCGTGCCAGGAAGGTCGACGATAGCATGCCGCCAATGATCACCCACGCCAGTGGCGCGTATAGCGGCGAGCCTTGCAGGGCCAGCGGCATCAAGCCGCCAATGGCGGTCATGGAAGTCAGCAGGATGGGCAGGAAGCGAATTTCGCCAGCTTCCTGAATGGCCTCCATCAGCGTGCGCCCGTCCTCCCGCAACTGATTGGTGAAGTCGACCAGCAGAATGGAGTTCTTGATCTCGATGCCAATGAGCGCAATAAAGCCGATCATGGCGGTAAACGACACGGACAGTCCCGCCAGATAAAGCGCGACCAGCCCGCCCATGATGCCGAGCGGAATGACGCCGGCGATGATGGCGGTGCTCTTGAAGTTGCCAAACTCTAGGATAAGTACTGCCAGAATGCCGAACACGGCCACCAGCGCTGCGGTTTCAATGCCGCCAAAACTCTCCTGGCGTGCCTCGACCTGGCCGGCGACTTTGTAGCGATAGCCTTCCTTCCATGTCAGCTGATCAAGCTGCTTGACCAGTGCGTTGGTGACTTTTTCGGTGTTGAAGCCTTCCTTCACATAGGCGGTGACCGTCACGGCTCGTTGCCGCTGATAGCGCGGAATCGAGTTCGGTGCGGCAATAAACCGGGGCTGGGTGAGCTGGCTGAGCGGAATGGCCGCACCGCCCGGCGCGTTAACATAGACCTTGTCCAGATTGCTCAGGCGGGCATGACCATTCTCCAGTGGCAGCCGCAGCGTGATATCGAACTCGTCGCCATCATCTTCCTGATACTTCCCGATGCTTTCGCCAGCGATGGCCAGCCGCACCGTGCGATCAATGTCCTGCGAGCTGATGCCGTACAGCGATGCCTTGGTGGTATCGATGCCGAGGTCGATGTCGGTGCGCAGCAAGCGCACCGGATTGACCACATCTCGGGTGCCTGGCAGCGCCTGTAGCTGCTTTTCCACGGTCAGGGCCAGGTCGCGCAGCTCATCAATACTCGGGCCGATCAGGCGGATGGCAATCGGGGCGTCAATCGGAGGGCCGTTTTCAAACGGCTTCACAATGATGCGTGCGCCAGGATAGTCCGTCAGTTCGCGTCGTACCCGAGCATAGAATGCCGGCGTGGTATCGGGGTCGTAGCGTTTCAGAATGACGAATAGGTCGCCGATATTGGCGCGTGTCTCACGCGGAAAGACATTGTAGAAAATGCGCGGATTGCCGCGGCCGGCATTGGCAAAGACGGTCTGCACTTCGGGTTGCTTGAGCAGGTATTGCTCGACATACCTGACCGCACGATCAGTTTCTTCCAGTGCGGTGCCGTCGGGCGCTTCAACCGAAATGCGCATTTGCGGCACATCGGCGTTCGGAAACAGGCTCACACCCAGTTGCGGTGCCAGCATGAGTGTGGCGAGAAAGCCGGCCAGGGCGATGCCCAGCGTTTTGCGCGGATGTGTCAGCGCCCAGCCCAGCAATGGCCTGTACACGGTATGGATGCCGCGCATGACGATCTGTAGCAGCTTATTGCCATCCGGGTGTTCCTCTGGTGTGAGCCAACGGCTGGCCAGAAAAGGGATGATGGTCAGCGATACAAAGAACGAGGCCAGCACCGTGAAGGTCACGGCAGCTGGCAGCGAGCGGATGAACTTGCCGGCGCCTTCGGGCAGGAAAAACAGCGGCAGGAAGGCAAACAGCAAGGTGGCTGTGCAGCCCAGCACGGCCAAGTAAATCTGGTTGGTGGCCTTGATGGCCGCTTGCGTGCGGCTGTAGCCCTGGCGCATGAAGCGCGAGATGTTTTCCACGACGACAATCGAGTCATCGACGAGCAAGCCCAGCGCCAGCACAAAGCCGGCAATCGACAGCTGATTGAGCGAGAAGCCGGCGAAGTAGAGCATGGACATGCCCATCGCCAGCGACAACGGAATCGAGACCATGACTACGCCGGCGGCGCGCAGCCCGAGCGGCAGCAGCGTGATCATGACTAGGCCGATGGCGAGCATGAAGTCGGTGGCCAGGCGGCCCAAGCGATTGTGTACATTCTTCGACTGATCAAAGCCGACTTCGAGCCGGTAGTTTGGTGACAATGTCTTGCGAAAAACATCGACCTCCTTGATGAGCGCGTCGCGCACCACGAAGATATTCTGACTGTCTTTCTGGCTGGCAGTGATGAAGATAGCCTGCTGGCCTTGATAACGGGTGCGATGGGTTTCTTCGGCATAGTCCCATTTCACGCTGGCCACATCTTTCAGACGCAGAATGCGACTGCCATTGCTGGCGATCACGGTATCTGCAATCTCGCTTAGCGATTTGTAGCTGCCGGTGGTGCGAATGTTGAAGCGGCGAGTGCCGGCTTCGATGGCGCCGCCGGGTATGTTGCGATTTTCACTTTGCAGGATTTGTGCGACGCGGCTGACCGGTATCTGATATTGCGCAAGCCGTGTGAGATCAAGTGCAACCTGGACTTCTGCGACCGGCAGGCCCCAGACATCGACATCGCGCACGCCTTTGACTTGCTCCAGTCGATCCTGCAGATTTTCGGCAACCTCACGCATGGCTTGCGGTGAGCCATTGGGGCCGACCAGTGCCATTTGCAGAATGTTGACTAGGCCGGGACTGGCCTTGCTGATCTCCAGCGAGCGCAGATCCGCTGGCAGGCTGCTGCGCACGGCATTGATTTCGCGCAGGGCCTCGTCGTATTTCTTCTCGGGGTCCTTGCTCCAGTCGAACTCCACGCGCACCACGGCGAGCCCGTTTTCGCTGTCGCTCCAGATATTTTTGACATCATCAATGCGGTTAAGCGCATCTTCAATCGGATCAGCGACCAGCTTTTCCATGTCGGCCGGATCGGCGCCCGGATAGACCGCCACGACGGTCACGACGGGAATGGCAAAGGTCGGGTCTTCCCCTCGGGGGATATTCTGCCAGGTATGCCAGCCTAGCGCGGTCAGCAGCGCAAACATGACCAGCGTGAATTGGAAGTTGCGAACTGAAAAAGCCGCTAAACGCATGATGTTCTCCGTTTAGCGCAAAATGCGCACAGGCATGCTGGGGTTGAGCCAGGCCGCACCTTCGCTGACCACGCGCTCACCGTTTTGCAGACCCGCCATCACGACCACGCGATTTTCTTGAATGGCGCCGGTTTCAATCGCTTTCAGCTGGGCTTTGCTCTGGCCGTCAATCACATAGACCTTGGCGTGATGGCCATTACCTTCGAGCACGGCGCTGAGCGGCACGGTCAGGCGTTGTGTGTCTGCACTACTGGATTGCAGCTGTGCTTCGCCAACCTGGCCGGCGATGTATTTCAGGCCGGCATTGTTGGGCAATGTCAGCGTGACCGTAATGGTGCCGGTGCGAGGGTCGCTGGCCGCGCCGATTTCTTTGACGCGACTATTGAGTGATTGGCCTGGATAGGCATTGAGTCGAATCCGCGCGGCATCCCCCACCTTGACGCGTGTCGCTGCCTGATCATTGAGGCCGACGCGCAGAACCCAGCCCTGATCGGCGCGGCTGACAACCAGTACGGGTGCGCCGGGCGCGGTGACTTCGCGAGCCTCCGCCAGACGCTGCAGAACCACGCCATTGGCGGGGGCGACAATGACGGCTTGCTGGCGATTGAAGCGCGCGGCACTGAGGTTGGATTCCATCATGGCCACTTGCGTGCGAGCATCCTGCGCGACCTGTTCGGCTAGCACACCTTGCTTGAACAGCTTGTCGGCGCGCTCGGCATCGCGCTTGGCTTTGTTCAGGCTCTCACTGACTTGCCGTACTTGCGCGTCGGTCTCCGTGGTATCCAGTGTTGCCAAGGTTTGGCCGGCGCGCACACTATCGCCAGCCTCAACCAGCATGCGGCTGATCAGCCCACCGGTTTTGAAACCGAGCCGAAACTCCTCCTGACTGCCGACCAGACCGGTCGCCGCATCACTGCTGGCAATGCTGTCATTGCCCACCACAATCACGCGAACAGGCTGCGCCTCAGCTTTTACGGGCACGACATCCTGACCACAGCCGGACAGGGCGAGCAGGGCAGCCAAGGCAAAATAGTGTGGTTGCTGCGGTCGTGAGCGATGAGTCGTGACGAAGAGCATGGTCAATACCTGGAGAAATCACTGATGCGATCGACAATAACATACTGATCAGTATGTTTGACTGTGTAATCCGACATGCAGGTCTGTCAAACAAGCCACAGGCTGATGCTGCTTAGGGTGTGAGCGGGCAGCGCAGCACAAAGGCATCGAAGACCTGGCTCAAATAGAGCTGATCTTTAACCGCAAGGGCGGTGCTGACGGCGCTGATGATGCGACCGTCATCGGCAAAAATTACGCTGCCCTGACCGGTTTGCGGGTCAACATCGTAAACCTTGCTGGGCGAGCGCTGCCCTGGCAGCTGCCAATGCAAGAGAAAGTTGGGCAGGGAAGGGTAGGCTGGAATCAGGAAGTGACCGTTGTCGCGGACATTAATACTGTCGAGCAACGACAGGTTGCCGAGTTGTATCATCTGCGTCAGACGGCCATCGGGTGTGCGTTGATAACGACGCAGACCTTCGCCCAGGGTCTGGGTGATCCAGACCGTGCTGCCTTGAATGAGAATGCCGTTGGCCACGGCGAGATCATCGGTGGCGACTCGCCAGCCTGTTTGCGGGCGGTAAACCACCACATTGGCCTTGCGCTGCAGGAACAGAAATTCGGCAATGCTGGCGCCATCTTCGCGTTCATTGGTGACATAGATGTCGCCATTGTCGGCCACGGCGACATCATTGGGCGCGGTCAGCAGCGGGCTGTGCAGTTCCTGCTGGAAGATAAGGGTGTCGCCAACCACTTCGTAGATCACCAGGGTGTGCTGGTCGCTGAACAGCTCCTTGTCGTGATTGATGACATAAAGCCACCAATGGTTGTCGCGCTGGATCAAGTCGAGGCCGTGTGGCCGCAGCACAAAACCGTCAGGCTCGCCAGTACGGTTCATGATGGCGGCTTTCAGGCTGTCTAGTGGTAGTGCATAAATGTTGCCGTGGCTGCGAAAGTGCCGGCGGTCATGGCTGGAGATGATCAGGCGTGGAGTCGCCAGGCTTTGCAGGTGCATGTCGTCGGTGCCGGGGCCCGTGGCAATGCGCTGGCAACTGGCAGGATTTATGGCTGTGCCGGCACTGGCGAAGTGTGGCAGGAGCAAGGCGCAAGCAAGAAAAAGTCGTAGCACGGGTTTGTCCTTGGCGCAGCGAATGGCCTAAGCCGTTGACTGACCGAGAATTTAAGGCTTCTGTGCGGACTTTTCCAGCGTTGCCAGACGAGCGGCTTTGAGCGCGATCAATTGATCGGCGTCGGTTTGCTGACTGCGCAGGGCCGCGATGCGCGACTGCAGCTCGCTGTTGTCGGCCTGCAAGGCATCGATGGACTCCTTGGTCAGCGTTAAGTCCTCGGGTGAGGCTCCAGTCGCTGCTGAGGTTTCAGCTGCTCCGGCAGCAACCAAAGGCTGCGCGTGCTGGCGATGCCAAGCGAAAGAGCCGACGACAATCAGCCCCACCAAGCCCAGCAACCCCAACACGCGCTTTTTCATGACAATTACCAAGCCAGAGCGCCACCGGTTTGATACTCGGTGACACGGGTTTCGAAGAAGTTCTTTTCCTTGCGCAGGTCCATGATTTCAGACATCCACGGGAAGGGATTCTTCACCCCGGGGAACTGTTCTGGCAAGCCCAATTGCACCAGACGGCGATTGGCGATGAACTGCAGATACTCTTCCATCATCGCCGCGTTCATGCCGAGTACGCCGCGCGGCATGGTGTCGCGAGCATATTCGACCTCAAGCTGCGTGCCTTCGAGGATCATCTGGGTGACTTCAAGCTGGAAAGCTTTGGTCCACAGTTGCGGATTCTCGATCTTGATCTGGTTGATGACATCGATGCCGAAGTTCACATGCATGGATTCGTCGCGCAGGATGTACTGGAACTGCTCGGCGACGCCGGTCATCTTGTTGCGACGACCCATGGACAGAATCTGGGTGAAGCCGCAATAGAAGAAGGTGCCTTCGAGCACGCAGTAGAACGCGACTAGGTTGCGCAACAGGCGCTGGTCATCTTCCACCGTGCCGGTGTTGAAGGTCGGGTCGCTCAGGCTCTGCGTGTACTTCAGGCCCCATGCAGCCTTGCGCGCCACGCTCGGCACCTCGCGGTACATGTTGAAGACTTCGCCTTCCTCAATGCCCAGCGACTGGATGCAGTACTGGTAGGCATGGGTGTGGATGGCCTCTTCAAAGGCTTGGCGCAGGATGTACTGGCGGCACTCCGGGTTGGTGATCAGACGGTAGATCGCCAGCACCAGGTTGTTTGCCACCAGCGAGTCGGCGGTGGAGAAGAAACCCAGCGAGCGCATCACGATCAGGCGTTCGTCCGGCGTCAGCTGGCCATCGTTGGACTTCCACATGGACACATCTTTCGACATGTTCACTTCCTGTGGCATCCAGTGGTTGGCGCAGCCGTCGAGGTACTTCTGCCAGGCCCACTCGTACTTGAACGGTACCAGCTGGTTGAGGTCGGAGCGGCAGTTAATCATGCGCTTGTCGTCAACGCTGATGCGGCCTGCACCCATGCCCAGATCTTCTAGGCCGGGTGTCGCGTCCAGTGCGGCTAAGGCAGCGGCGGCGCGCTCGTGCGCGGAACCTTCCTCGGCCACGCGGGCATCGGCCTCTACTCGCTGGATAGCCGCAGTGACGATGGCAGCAGGTGCCTCAAGTCCACGAACGGGAGGTTCTGCTGCGGCAGATTGAGCAGGTGCCATTGCTGGTGCCGGCGCAACTGCGACGCGCGCAGCTGCTTGCGCAGCTCCTGCCGGCGCAGCCGGTGCTTGCGGAGCGGATTTTTCATCGGCATTGAAGTCATCCCAACTAATCATGTGTGATCTCCTCTAAGACTACGCTTATTGACAGGCTTCGCAGTCCGGGTTGTCGATTGAACAAGCCAGCGGAATTGGCGCGGCTTCAACCATTTCTTCGATTTGTGCTTTCACGGCGTTCAGTGCGCCATCCGAAACGGTGGACTTCTCGGAGGCGGTGGCACCAATGGCGCGGAGGTAATAGGTGGTTTTCAGGCCGCGATACCATGCCATGCGATAGGTGATGTCGAGCTTCTTGCCCGAGGCTTCAGCCAAGTACAGGTTCAGCGACTGCGCCTGGTCGATCCACTTCTGGCGACGCGAACCGGCATCGACCAGCCAGCGTGGCTCGATTTCGAACGCAGTGGCGTAGATGGCCTTCATGTCGGCCGGCACGCGGTCGAGCTTCTGCACCGAGCCTTCGTAGTACTTGAGGTCGTTGACCATGACCGCATCCCACAGGCCGCGTGCTTTTAACTCATGCACTAGGTAGGGGTTGACCACGGTGAACTCGCCGGACAGGTTCGATTTCACATACAGGTTCTGGTAAGTCGGCTCGATCGACTGCGATACGCCGCAGATGTTCGAGATGGTCGCCGTCGGGGCAATCGCCATCACATTCGAGTTACGCATGCCGACCGTCTTGACCTGCTCGCGCAGGGTTGCCCAGTCCAGCGTCTGGCTGAAATCGACTTCCACATACTGGGCGCCACGATGTTCGGCAATGGCCCACAGCGAGTCGATTGGCAGGATGCCACGGCTCCACAGCGAACCTTCGAAGCTGGAGTAACGACCGCGCTCGCCGGCCAGCTCGCAGGAGGCTTCGATGGCGTAGTAGCTGATCGCTTCCATCGAGCGGTCGGCGAAGGTCACGGCGTCGTTGCTGGCGTAGGCGATGTTCTGCACATACAGCGCATCCTGGAAGCCCATGATGCCCAGGCCCACCGGGCGATGACGCATATTCGAGGTGCGCGCGGCTTCGACGGCGTAGTAGTTGATGTCGATAACATTGTCGAGCATGCGCACGGCGGTGCGCACGGTGCGACGCAGCTTGGCCTGATCGAGGCCATCGGCACCGATATGGTTGACCAAGTTCACCGAACCCAGGTTACAGACGGCGATTTCGTCCTTGTTGGTGTTCAGCGTGATCTCGGTACACAGGTTTGACGAATGCACCACGCCCACATGCTGCTGCGGCGAACGCAGGTTGCAGACATCCTTGAAGGTGATCCACGGATGGCCGGTTTCAAACAGCATGGACAGCATTTTGCGCCACAGATCCTGAGCCTGGATGCGCTTGTACAGGCGCATCTGGCCGTTGTCGCACATCTGTTCGTATTCGCTGTAGCGCTGCTCGAAAGCCTTGCCGTACAGGTCGTGCAGATCGGGTACATCGGACGGCGAGAACAGGGTCCAGGTGCCGTTGTCGAAGACGCGCTTCATGAACAGGTCGGGCACCCAGTTGGCGGTGTTCATGTCGTGCGTGCGGCGACGGTCATCGCCCGTGTTCTTGCGCAGCTCCACGAACTCTTCGATGTCGAGATGCCAGGTTTCCAGGTAGGCGCAGACCGCGCCCTTGCGCTTGCCGCCCTGGTTGACCGCAACAGCAGTATCGTTGGCGACCTTCAGGAAAGGCACGACGCCCTGTGACTTGCCGTTGGTGCCCTTGATGTAGGCGCCCAGTGCGCGCACCGGTGTCCAGTCGTTGCCGAGACCGCCGGCCCACTTCGACAGCATGGCGTTGTCTTGAATGGCACCGTAGATGCCATGCAGGTCATCAGGAATGGTAGTCAGGTAGCACGACGACAGCTGCGGGCGCAGCGTGCCGGCATTGAACAGGGTTGGTGTCGACGACATGTAGTCGAAGCTCGACATCAGGTCGTAGAAGGCGATGGCGTGTGCTTCGCGATCACCGGTTTCACCCAGCGCCAGACCCATGGCCACGCGCATGAAGAAAATTTGCGGCAGCTCGAAGCGGATGTCGTTGCTGTGCAGGAAGTAGCGGTCGTACAGCGTCTGCAGGCCGAGGTAGGTGAACTGGAAGTCACGCTCCGGCTTCAGGGCGGCACCGAGGCGAGCCATGTCGTAGTCGTTCAGCGCCGGGTCGAGCAGTTCCAGCTCGATGCCGCGCTGGATGTAGACCGGAAGTGCCTGCGGGTAGTACTGCGTCATCTCGGCCTGCGTGGCGGACTCGGCGATGCCCATGAAGGACAGGCCTTCGGCACGCAGATGATCCATCAGCAGACGGGCGGTGACATAAGTGTAGTTCGGCTCCTGCTCAAGCATGACGCGGGCGCACATGACCAGCACATTGTTGATGTCAGCTTCGCGCGCGCCGTCATAGAGATTGCGCAGGGTGTCTTCGACGATCGCCGACGACTCGACGCCGCTCAGGCCTTCGCAGGCATTGGTGACCAGAGCTTCGAGGCGACCCAAATCCAGCAGCTCACGCGAGCCATCGGCTTTCAGCACATGCAGCGTGGGGTGATGCTTGACCGAGGAGGGCGACAGCACTTCGCGAGCCCGCGAGCGCTCGTCACGATACAGCACATAGGCGCGGGCGATCTTCTGTTCGCCGGAGCGCATCAGGGATAGCTCAACCTGATCCTGGATCTCTTCGATGTGCACCATGCCACCGGTGGGCATGCGGCGCTTGAAGGTCGAGCTGACCATGGTGGTGAGCTGTGCCACAGTTTCATGGATGCGGCTGGAGCTGGCGGCCGCAGAGCCCTCCAGCGCGAGGAAGGCCTTGCTGATGGCCAGCGCGATCTTGCTGTCGTCGTAGCCCACCACGGTGCCGTTGCGCTTGATGACGCGCAGCTGGCCCGGCGCAGTAGCCTGCAGCTGAGGGGATTGATGGTCTGGGGTGCTGGCCTTGGCGGCGGGCGATTCGGCAAAGATGTCGGCTTGCATGAGAGTCCTCGACACAAATTAGCGGTCTACGTAAAAGAAGACCGGATCCTCGGGTGGAGTGGGCGGCTATGCCAACCCCTAGATATTGTGTGTTCTTTGTTTGAATTCGTGTGTT
The DNA here is from genome assembly GCA_937928295.1 of uncultured Moraxellaceae bacterium. Classification (GTDB taxonomy): domain Bacteria; phylum Pseudomonadota; class Gammaproteobacteria; order Pseudomonadales; family Moraxellaceae; genus Perlucidibaca. Next base: position 5,163 of record CALEYY010000248.1, on the reverse strand, counting down.
TTCTGGCACGAATCAGTTGTGGTGCGCGCCTTTGGCTGGGCTGTTTTCCACGACACATGATCGGATGATCGTGTCGGACTTGTCCACTATTTTTTTGTGAATAACGCAAGATATAGTGGTTGCTAGGCTAGTACACCTACCACATAGCCGATTCTGGGGGTGAGCTCTGTGGATAACTCTGTGGGTAAGCTGTGGCCTCTCTGGGTAAAGACGAGGGATAAGTGCGGGTCGTACTATTGCTCCGTGTTGGCTTGCGGTAAACCACAAGATGTAGTGTTATGGCAAATCTGTGCAGATGGCTTGGGCTGCACGCAGCCATACCGTATAGTCACAACAAAAGTCGTACGCATTTAGCAAGACGGCCATGCACCACTCATAATAAGTTTCATAACAATTACCGGGTTGAGAAAGGAGTTAGATGCATGTCATCTCATGAAGCCCCCCACCGTATCTTGATCGTCGAAGATGATCAGCGTCTGGCTGAACTGACTCAGGAGTATCTGATTCGCAACGGACTTGAGGTCAGCATTGAAGGTGATGGCCTGCGTGCCATTCGCCGTATTATCGAAGAGCAGCCGGACTTGGTTGTGCTTGATTTGATGCTGCCAGGTGCCGATGGCCTGACCGTGTGTCGTGAAGTCCGCTCGCATTACTCTCGTCCCATCATCATGCTGACGGCACGCACGGATGACATGGATCAGGTTCTGGGCCTAGAAATGGGGGCCGATGATTATGTGCCGAAACCGGTACAGCCGCGTGTATTGCTGGCGCGTATTCGTGCCCAGTTGCGCCGCAATGACAAGCCGGAAGTAGGGCATCAACGCCTGGTATTTGGCAACCTGATCATCGATAACGGCGCGCGTTCGGTCACGCTGGATACCGAAATGGTGGAGTTCACCAGCGCCGAATATGATTTGCTTTGGTTGCTGGCATCAAATGCTGGTCGCATCTTGTCACGCGAAGACATTTTCACGCAGTTGCGTGGCATTGAATATGACGGTCAGGATCGCTCGATCGATGTGCGTATTTCGCGTATTCGTCCCAAGATTGGCGATGACCCCGATAGTCCGCGCATGATCAAGACTGTTCGCAGTAAAGGTTATCTGTTTGTGAAAGACAGCGGCAACGTCTGAGCATGTGGCGTCGCTTCAAGCCACACAGCATTTTTGCCACCATTTATGGTGGCATGCTGTTAGCGATTGTTGTTGTCGGCTTGGCATCCTATGGCGGACTAAGCTATATCAATAGTGAACGTGCTCAGCGCTACACTGAAGGTATGGCAACGGCGCTGTATCACATCACGGCGATTGCCATTGCTCGTCAAAGCGAAGACAACCTGTCGCTCTGGCTGCAGGATGCCGAAACGCTTATGGGTACTCCGCTGAGGTTGGTTAGCACACTTCCCTTCACTCCTTCCGAGCATGAGCGCGAGCGCTTGACAAAAGGCTTGGCGATTGCGCAGCGCGTCGACGATGATCACAGCCAGATCTGGATCAAGGTGCCGCGCCCTGGCAACCCGGTCTATCTTGAGTCCGAACTTGCGGGGATTGGCGAGAAGCAGGCGCGTGCGGCGGCAACGTTTTATCTCGAGGACTTATCGAATTACCCTGACCAAGAAGATCTGCGCTTGCGTATTATGGCGCCTTACATAGGCTTCCCCATGAGCCTGGTTCCTTTCGATGAGGCTGGTCTCGACAGCGAGCAGCAGCGACGCTTGCGTCAGGATGAAATTGTCGTGCGTTTCAAGGAGCTTACGGCTTCCGGCCGTTCGGCGATCACGGTTTATGCGCCAAGCCAATCAATACCTGGAAAATTGTTGCGCTTGGGGCCGATGGAGTTGTTTGAGGCGATCCCTCTGCCATTGGTGATCATGGCATCTGTGCTGGCATTGCTGCTAATCACGTTGGCGTCGTACGGACTGATTCATATTTTCGAGCTGCGTATACAAGCCATTGAGGGTACGCTGGAGCGTATTCGCGAGGGCGACTTGTCGGCGCGTGTTGAAATGCAGGGCACGGATGAAATCGGTCGTTTGGCTCAAACGCTCAATCATATGGCGGGTCACATCCAGCGTTTGCTGGATGCGCAGCGCGAGCTGACACAGGCGGTATCCCATGAGCTGCGAACACCCTTGGCGCGCTTGCGCTTTGGCATGGAAATGCTGGCTGAAAGCGAAGATATCGAGCATCGTTATGAACAGCTTGAGCGTCTTGATGAAGATGTCGAGCAGCTTAACCAGTTGATTGATGAAATCCTGACCTATGCCAATTTAGAAAAAGGAACACCGGATCTGGCCTTTGAGCCAATCGACATGGTGGCCCTGATGCAGCGCATACAGCGTGAGACAGAGGCACTGCGCAAGCCTGTACGACTGGAGGTCGTAGTGCCTGACAAGCTAGTGGTGGATGCCGTGCCGCGCTACATCCATCGTGTCATTCAGAATCTGGTTGGTAATGCCTTGCGCTATGCCAATACGGTAGTGCGAGTCACTTGTGCCCTGGATGGGGATCAGGTGGTGCTATTGGTCGAGGATGATGGGATGGGTATTCCGGAAGATCAGCGCAGTCGCATCTTCGAGCCTTTCACGCGTCTCGATGACAGCCGTACCCGCAGTACTGGTGGCTATGGGCTAGGCTTGTCGATTGTGAACAGAATCGTATTTTGGTTTGCGGGCGATATCCGTGTCACGGCGAGCGAAAGTCTGGGTGGTGCGGCCTTCACCATGCGCTGGCCACGTCGTCGCGGCTAAGAAAAACGCGTTACAAAAAAACATAAAAAACCAACAAGTGTCCTATTTTTCGGACGGTTATTTTCAATATCCTTATGCCATGAGTGTGAAGCAGGCACTTGATGGTTGAGGCGAATGGTGTAAGTGGATTTATTGCTAGGGAGCACAAGTTGTGTTCCCTTTTTTTTGCGTGAACTTTAATTAATCACTTTCTCATGGCGTCTCTTAGGGACTTTCTTGTAAGTAAATTCCTACATTGCCTGTCAGCGATTACTGAAAATAATAGCCACTTGAGCTGGTGTTTGACCCTATACCATTGTTTTTTATTCCTATTTTGCTTCTCGCTGGTATTTTTGCTGTCAGCGTCTGACTTGAGTCTCGCGTCTAACCCGCTATCCTGAAGGTGTTCAAGGATGGCAGCTCACGGGAAGTAAGCCGCAAAAATGGAATGCCCTGTCGGGATACAGGGGATGCAGGGATGGGCAAGATTGCCCGCAAGCAGTTTGGACAGCCGATGGATGGCTGACTCAGGGAGGAGTCCCGGTTTGTGGTCGTTGGCGAGGGTTGCCATTGCACCAAGGAATGTCAGGATGATCGGTGCCGATCCTTGTATCGTTAGCCGTTCTTTTATAAGAGTGGTCGCACAAAAAAAGAGCCAATTGGCTCTTTTTTTGTTTGTGCATCTTGCGACTCAGCGTTCCAGCAGCGCGAACTTGCCAGCTTTGCCATCCCACTCTTTGCCATCGGCCGGGCGCTCGCCGATTTCCGTGATGTTTGGCCAGACTTCAGCCAATTCAGCATTGAGCTTGATGAACTGCTTCTGATCGGCAGGCACTTCATCTTCCGAGAAAATGGCGTTAGCCGGGCACTCAGGTTCACAGAGCGCGCAGTCGATGCATTCGTCCGGATGAATGACGAGGAAGTTCGGGCCTTCGTAGAAACAATCGACCGGGCAGACTTCCACGCAATCTTGGTATTTGCACTTGATGCAGTTTTCAGTAACGACAAATGCCATGTCTTAAATCTCTGGGTGCATTTCAATGGCGGCAAGTTTACTGCCCGCGCGCTACGCTGGCAATTGAGCGCTGGTAATTGAGTGAGCGCGCTAGAGCAGTTGTTTCAGGGCATAAATCAGCTCATGGGCGGCGCGGGGTGTCAGGCTATCCGGGTCGATGTCACGCAGGCGCAGCTCGATTTCGCTGGGAAAGCGGGTGGCAAAGAGGTCGGGCTGATGCGCAGCGGCCGGTTTTGCGGATGCGCCGGTCACGATGGCTTGCTCTGTGCCTTTCATGCTCGTGCCTTGCATTGTGCCGCTTTGCATTGCAACGCTCTGCATTTCCAGCTGCTGCAACTTGAGGCGAGCGGCGGCGATGACGGCGGCCGGAATGCCGGCGAGCTGAGCGACTTGCAGGCCGTAGCTCTGGCTGGCGGGGCCAGGCTTGACGCTGTGCAGGAAGACAACATGACCTTCGTGCTCGACGGCGGACAGATGCACATTGATGACGCCATCGAGCTGATCGGCGAGGGCGGTGAGCTCGAAGTAATGGGTGGCAAACAGTGTCAGCGAGCGGCGGTCGGCGGCGAGGAATTCGGCGGCGGCCCAAGCCAGCGACAAGCCATCGAAGGTACTGGTGCCACGGCCGATCTCATCCATGATGACCAGGCTGTCGGGCGTGGCGTTGTGCAGGATGTTGGCGGCCTCGGTCATCTCCACCATGAAGGTGGAACGGCCGGAGGCGAGGTCATCCGAGGAGCCGATGCGGGTGAAGATGCGATCGACCGGGCCGATCACCGCCGCGCTGGCGGGCACGAAGCTGCCGACATGGGCAAGCAGCACGATGAGCGCGGTCTGTCGCATGTAGGTCGATTTACCGCCCATGTTAGGGCCGGTGATGAGCAGCAGGCGCACGGCTTCGTGTTTGCAGATGGCATTGAAGGAATCGAGTGTCGGCTTCTCGACCATGCAGGCAATGTTCTCGATGCCGGTCTCGCGATAGATGGCCTCGTTGTAAGCGCGCACGGCATTCGCCGGCTGCACTCGCACACCGAGCTTCTTCAAGGCCAAAGGAGCCAGAACATCCACGGGACGCACCGGAATCGGATTTCCACTCAACACGCTCGGTTTGGCCTTGGCGTAAATGCCCAAACCCTGACCCTGAACATGGATGCGTCCAAGGGCGAACTGTTGGAGGCCCGTGGCCAACTGACAGTGGATGCCTACGGATTCTTGCAAGTCGATGGCGGATTTGCTCTGCGCAAGTCCATTGAACAAATCCAGTTGACGGGTGCCAGTACCCCGCAAGATGTGGATGTCCTGACCATCGGGGCCTCCAACGCCAGTGCATTCGCAGGCTTGAACGGTGGCACCAGCGATGCCATGGGCTTGAGTCTTGGCGGTGTCGAATTTGGCCTTGCCATGATGCGCGAACAGGGCG
>CALEYY010000247.1 GCA_937928295.1 uncultured Moraxellaceae bacterium | reverse complement strand
TGTCCGACGGCATGTGGTTCCTGACGCAGCACAAGCGCTGGGGCCTGATCAAGGAGCACCCGGACTACCTGGGCATCGCGAAGCAGATCAACCAGATCGATCTGTACAAGCAGGCGGCGTCGATGGCGCGCGTGCAGGTGCCGAAAAATGTCATGCGCACGAGCAAGCTCATCGACGGCAAGGTCTGGGATGGCAAAGACCCCAAAGCTTACGCCGCGAGCTTCGCCATCAAGGCCTAATCACCGCTTTTCACTGTTGACTGAAGACGCCGGGGCCGTTTTGCCCCGGTGCAGGAGAGACTCATGCTGAATATGACCCAGGTTGCCGATGTTGGCACCATTGTGGCTACTGCCTCGGCCGCTAAAACAGCAGCGCCAGCCAAAGCCGCCAACGCCGAGCGCGTGCCCGCTGCGGTCCGGCGTGCTCGCCAGGTTCGCCCCAAGCCTACGCCCGAACAGATCCGTCTGCGCCGGCGCAAGTTGCAGGGCCATGTCATGCATGTTCTGCCGCCGCTGCTGGGCATCCTCATGTTCCTGCTGGCCTGGCAGATGCTGGCCGGTTTCCGTAGCGATCTGCCAGGGCCAGGCGCGACCTGGGCGTCGGCGGTCGAGCTGTTTGCCGACCCGTTCTATGTCAATGGCCCCAACGACATGGGCATCGGCTGGAACATCCTGCGTTCGCTAGAGCGCGTCGGCCTCGGCTTCGGCATGGCGGCGGCGGTGGGCATTCCGATCGGCTTCATCGTGGGTCGTTCGGCGTTCATCTCCGGCATGCTGGCACCTATCATGGGTCTGCTGCGGCCGGTGTCGCCGCTGGCCTGGCTGCCGATTGGCCTGCTCGTGTTCCAGAAGGCCGAACCGGCCTCGATCTGGGTGATCTTCATCTCCAGCATCTGGCCGATGATTCTCAACACCGCCGCCGGTGTGCGTCAGGTGCCGCAGGATTACCTGAATGTGGCGCGGGTGCTCAACCTCAGCGAGTGGAAAATTCTCACCACCATCCTGTTCCCAGCTGTGCTGCCCTATCTGCTTACCGGCGTGCGTCTTGCCATCGGCGTGGCTTGGCTGGTGATCGTGGCTGCCGAGATGCTGACCGGCGGTACGGGCCTCGGCTTCTGGGTCTGGGACGAGTGGAACAACCTCAATGTCGCACACATCCTCATCGCCATTTTCGTGGTTGGCCTCATCGGTCTGTTCCTGGAACAGATGCTGGTGCTGCTCGCCCGTCGCTTTGAATACTGAGCCGGAGACCTCTCATGAGCCTGTCTAAAAAGTTTGTTGAAATCACCGATGTCGGCATGACCTTCGAGACTGCCAAGGGCAATTTCACGGCCTTGCGTAATATCGATTTGACCATCGAGCAGGGCGAATTCATCACCCTCATCGGTCACTCTGGCTGCGGCAAGTCGACGCTGCTCAATCTCATCGCCGGCCTCACGCTGCCCAGCACCGGGCATCTGATCTGCGCCGGTCGTGAAATTGCCGGCCCCGGTCCGGATCGTGGCGTGGTCTTTCAGAACCACTCGCTGCTGCCCTGGCTGACCTGCTACGGCAATGTCTATCTCGCGGTCGAGCGCGTTTTTGCCGAGACCGAAAGCAAGGCGCAGCTGAAGGCGCGCACCGATGCCGCACTGGCCCTGGTTGGCCTGACCCACGCTGCTGACAAGCGTCCGCAGGAGATCTCCGGCGGCATGAAGCAGCGTGTCGGCATCGCCCGCGCGCTGGCCATGGAGCCGCGCGTACTGCTCATGGACGAACCCTTCGGCGCCCTCGACGCGCTGACCCGTGCCCATCTGCAGGACGAGCTGCTCGGCATCGTGGCGAAAACCAAATCGACCGTGGTCATGGTCACCCACGATGTGGACGAAGCCGTGTTGCTCTCGGATCGCATTGTGATGCTCAGCAACGGCCCGGCGGCCGTCATTGGCGACATCCTCACCGTTGACCTGCCACGCCCGCGTGAGCGCCTGGCGCTGGCTGAAAACCCGGATTACCACCACCTGCGTTCGAGCGTGCTCGAGTTCCTCTATCAGAAAGAAAAACGGCCTGCGGCCTGATGTTTGCGATACCCCTAAACTTGGAGATGTGATCATGAAAAAACTGATTTTGACCGTGTCACTGTTATCGCTAGCGATTGCCGAAGTGCATGCTGCCGATGTGGTTAGCGCCATCAAGGATGGCAAGACCACCTTCCAGGTGCGTCCGCGCTTCGAGTTTGTCGATGACGATGGCGCTGCCGCCGCCGATCCGGCCAAGGCCTTCACCGTGCGCACCGTGCTGGGCTACAAAACCGCCCCATTGGCGGGCATCACGGCCTATGCCGAAGCAGAAAACATCAGCGCGCTGGTCGATGACTACAATGTGCCGGTCGTGCAGGTGAATACCAAGTACGCCACTGTCGTCGACCCGGAAGGCACTGCGGTCAATCAGGCCTGGCTGTCCGGTTACGGCTTCAAGGTCGGCAAACAGAAAGTGGTCTACAACAATGCCCGCTTCATCGGCGATGTCGGCTTCCGTCAGGACGACCAGACCTTCACCGCGATCAGCTACGAAAAGGCCAAGCTGCTGAGCTGGCTGGATCTGCAGGCCAGCTACGCCAACAAGGTCGCCATGATTAGTGGGCAGGATGGTGATATTCGTCTGCCTATCGTGAACTTGAAGGCACGCACCCCGCTGGGTGCCAATGTGACCCTGTTCTGGGCTGGCCTTGAAGGCAGGGAAACGCCTCCGCAGCCGTTCTTGCTGGCGAATGCCGGCAAAGACAAGAGCCGCGAATATCGTGTGCTGAAGGTTGACGGCAAGCAGGGCAAATTCATCTACGACCTGTCGTATGGCAAGCAGCTTGCCTATGCTGATGGCACGGCTGCCAACGCGCCGGATGCTGATTATCGCGACATTCAGCTCGGCTACGATTTTGGGCCGTTGGTCGTGAAGATTCAGCAGGAAACCCTGCAGCAGGGCTTCCAGACCCCATTGGCCACGCTGCATGCCTTCAACGGCTGGGCGGACCGCTTCCTTGTCACGCCCACGGGTGGTCTGGTGGATACCAACATCAAGTTATCTGGCAAGGTCGCCGGTCTGGGCCTGGCACTGGCGGTACATCAGTTTGAGGCCGAGTCTGGTGGTAAGACCTTCGGCAACGAAATCGACGCCAGTGTGAGCAAGATCTTCACGCCGCATTGGTCGGCGCTGGTCAAGGTTGCTCAGTACGATGGCAGCGGTGAAATCACCACCGGCAACGCCGCCGCCAAGGCTTACAGCCAGGATGTGCTGAAGACCTGGGCTCAGGTCGAGTACAAGTTCTAACGGCCCCGAAACGGTGACTCCGCTGTAATACGGAGTCACTGAGGAACGGCCCGCGAGGGCCAGCACCGGGCTGAAACACGCCGCAAGTACATCCTTGTAGGCTCTCATGCGCCATCCATGGCGCATGAAGGTTTCCGCCCGGTGCTGGCCCTCGCGGGCCGTTATTCGAGTCCTGCTGATTCAGGGCTTAGAGTTCGAGCTCAGGGCATCAACGCTCGCACCAGCCAAGCTAAATTCCCCACCACACCCACCAACGCCAACCACTTCCAGAACTTCACCGGATCCCTCTCGATCCACGGCAAACGCTGATTCGGCGTCAGACCCGGATTCGGTCGTTCCAGATCCAGCAGCAGCTCGCTGAGCGCCTCGTAGCGATTGTCGGCATTGATGGCGCAGGCCTTGCGCAGGGCGGCATCGAACCAGAGCGGCAGATGCGGGTTGTACTTGCAGGCGCTGACATAGCGCAGCTGGTGAAACGCTGCCGGCGTCTGCGCCTGATCGTAGCCTTCGCCATACGGATGTTGCCCCGTCAGCAGCTCGTAGATCGTCACGCCCAGCGAGAACTGGTCGGCGCGGGTGTCACGCGCCAGCCCCAGCGCATATTCCGGCGCGGCATAGTCGGCAGCCCCCGGCCTGTCCAGCACATCGCGTGGCGACGACTCCTGCAAACTAGCCACACGCGCCGAGCCGAGGTCGATGAGCTTCAGCGTGCCGTCCTTGCAGAGCAGGATGTTGTCTGGCTTCAGGTCTTGATGCAGCGTATCGCGGCGATGCAGGGCGCGCAGGCCGGCCACGATCTGGCGCGCGAAGCCGACCACGGTGCCGATGTCGACGCGCGTCTGTCGCGCCTGCCAGCCGGCCAGCGACTCGCCTTCTAGCCAGTCCATGATGTGGTACAGGCACTGCGGCGTGCGCGTCGGCGGATGAATGCGGATCAGGTTCTTGTGCGTGATGCGCTGGCCTATCCAGCCCTCGATGGCGAAGTGCGCGCGATAGTCCTCGTCGTCCTCGAACTGCACGCTCGGGGCCTTCAGCGCGAAGAGCTGGCCGGTCTTGCTGTCACGCACGCGGTAGAGATGGCTGCGCGGGCTGGCATGCACCTCGGCCTCAATGAAATAGCCGTCCAGCGTCTGCCCGGCGAGCAGGCTCGGCGGCACCGGCAGGCGCGCCTGCTGCTGGCCGAGCTCGTCATGTGTATCCAGCCCTACCGATTCCACGCGCGCCAGCTGGCAGGACAGGTTGTCGTTGCTGCCCTGCGCCAGCGCGGTGGCGAGCAGGGTATCGGCCAGTGCTTCCAGATCATGCTGCTGATCGCGCAGCAGCTGCTTCAACTGCGGGTTGGCGATGAAGCCATGGACGCCGTCGCTGCAGGTCAGAAACAGATCGCCGGCCTCGATATCGCTGTGGCGATAATCAATGTCGACGCGCCAGTCCATGCCCAGGGCGCGGCTCAGGTAGGTGGTGTCGGCATTGATGCGCGTGCAGTGATCCTGGGTCAGCGGCTCCAGCGTGTCGCCGCGCAGGCGGTACACGCGGGTATCGCCAATGTGCAGGATGTGCGCGCTGCGACCGCGCAACACCAGCGCCGTGAAGGTGGTGAGCCAGCCCTGATTCTCGGCATGCGCTTGACCACGGCCGTGTAGCCAGTGGTTGATGGCGGTGACCACGCGCTCGCCGGCGCTCTGGATAGACCAGGTGTCGGGCGTGGCGTAGTAATCGCTGAGAAAGCCCTGCACGGCGGCCTCGGCGGCTTGGCGGCCGGCGTCGGCACTGCTCACGCCATCGGCAATGACCAGCGATGCGCCGCGATGGCGCTCGCTGGCATCAGGCAGACGAATGCCCAGGGCATCCTCATTGCCGGGTTTGACGCCGGCAAGGGAGCGCTGGGCAACGCTGAGTTGGAGTGTGGTGTTGCGTTGGTCAGGGTCGGTCACATGTGGCTCACATTAGCTCACGGCAATCATCTGGACATTACCGTCCTCGTCGACCTCTACGATATGCCCGCGCGGCTCATCGAGGAAGGCTGCGGCGACGAAGGCCAGGGCCGACACGCCGGCGATGACGAAGAAGAAGGTCATCGGCGCCACAAACGACAGCACGGTCAGGAAGAACACGCCGCCAACATTACCGTAGGCACCCGCCATGCCGGCAATCTGGCCGGTCATGCGGCGCTGGATCAGCGGCACCACCGAGTACACGGCACCGCAGGCGGCCTGCACGAACACCGATGTGGAGAGCGTGACGACCACGGCGAGGGCGATGCCCCAGCTGGCATTAACCTGCGACAGCAGCGCGTAGCCGCCGGTCTGGATCGCCAAGCAAGTCATCAGCACGGTACGACGCCCGATTTTGTCGGAGATCAAGCCGCCGGCCGGGCGCGCCACCAGGTTCATGATGGTGAAGGAGCCGGCCATCAGACCGAGCATGGCTGGTGTGAGCCCGAAGGTCTCACCGTAGAACAGTGGCAGCATGGACACCACAGCAATTTCCGAACCGAAGCAGGCTAGGTAGGCGAGGTTGAGGATGGCTACCTGTTTGAACTTGTAGCGCTGAGTGGTGGGAATGACTTCGGTCATCAGGTGACGGTTCACCTGCCAGATCTTCCACGACTGCCAGACCATGAGGAAGGTGATGATGCCGTAGCAGACTTCCATGAAGGTCTGGCTGATGATGCCGAGACCGCCCGGCGACAGGCGCCAGGCCAGCACATAAAGAATCAGGTAAATCGGCAGGTTGACCAGCATGTAGAACACCAGGTCACTTTTGCTGGTGACTTCCAGGCCGCCGGTCTTCTTCGGTTTGAAGTAGGTCGCGCCTTTCGGGGTGTCGCGCACATTGTGGTAGAACACGCCGCTGTAGAGGATCGCCAGCACGCCGGTGAGGGCGATGGCATAGCGCCAGCCGAACTCGCCGCCGAATACGCTGACGGCAATGATCGGCATGGAGATCTTCGCGACCGCCGCACCGAAGTTGCCCCAGCCGCCGTAAATGCCTTCGGCGATGCCGACTTCGCGTGCCGGGAACCACTCGCTGACGAGACGGATGCCGATGACGAAGCCGGCACCGGTGAAGCCGAGCAGGAAGCGCATCACCGCGAGCTGTTCAAAGGTCTGTGCGGCGGCGAAGCCGAGGCAGAGGAAGCCGCTGATCAGCAGCAGCAGGCTGTAGCTGCGGCGGGGGCCGTACTTGTCGACGAGAATGCCGATCAGGATGCGAGCCGGAATCGTCAGTGCCACGTTGAGAATCAGGAACGCCTTCACCTGCTTGTCGGTGAGCATCATGGTTTCCTTGATCATCGGCATCAGCGACACATGCGCGAACCAGATCAGGAAGGTGATGAAGAACGCCATCCAGGTAAAGTGCAGGGTGCGGATGCGCGGTTCCTGCCAGTTCGTCAGCGGAATCGGAAAGCGGAAGGCCATGATGCAAGTTCTCCAGAATCGACCAGTAGCGGTCTGACGCGCTGTAGCAAACGCCGTGCCATGAGCCACCATCGCGGACGCCACTCAGGCACCAGGCCGGTGCATGGCATGGCTCTTGCTTTGGGCACGCCATTACTTACCTTGTTTGTGGGAATAGGTCTTATGACCCGAATGCAACTGGTGGTCATCGGCAACGGCATGGCCGGTATGCGTACCGTCGAGGAGCTGCTGCAGCTGGCGCCGGACAAGTACGACATCACCGTGATCGGCCGCGAGCCGCATGGCAACTACAACCGCATCATGCTGTCGCCGGTGCTGGCCGGTGAAAAAGCCTTTGAAGACATCGTTATTCACCCGCTGAGCTGGTATGCCGAGCGCGGCATCACGCTGCTGGCGGGTCATACCGTAACCGGCGTGGATCGCGTGCAGCGTAGCGTCACCACCGATCAGGGCGCGGTCGTTAGCTATGACCGCCTGCTGCTGGCCACCGGCTCGGTGCCGTTCATGATTCCCATGCCCGGCCACGACCACCCGGATGTGATCAGTTTTCGCGATATCGCCGATGTTCGCCGCATGCTGGAGCCTTCTGCGACGCTGCCGCGCGTGGTGGTGCTCGGTGGCGGCCTGCTCGGGCTGGAGGCCGCCAATGGCCTGGTCAAGCAGGGCATGGCCGTGACCGTGGTCAATGACGCTGCCTATCTGCTCAATCGCCAGCTCGATGAAGAAGCGTCCAGCCTGCTGCGGGCGGCGCTGGAAGCCAAGGGCATCGTCTTCAAAGTGTCGGCCGTGACCTCGCACATCAGCCACAATGCCGAGACGGGCAAGCTCAATGCCCTGCATTTCAAGGACGGCACCGAGCTGTCCTGCGATTTACTGGTGATGGCCGTGGGCGTGCGCCCTAATGTGGCACTGGCACGATCTATGGGCTTGCAGGTCGACAAAGCCATTCTCGTCAACGACACCATGCAGACCTTCGATCCTCGTGTTTATGCGGTTGGCGAGTGTGTGCAACATCGTGGTGCACTGTTTGGCCTTGTCGCACCTTTGTACGACCAGGCCAAGGTCTGCGCCAACCATCTCGCCGAAATGGGCATTAGCCGCTATGAGCAGAAGCCGACCGCGACCACGCTGAAGATCAGCGGCGTGGCGCTGTTTTCAGCCGGCGAGTTCAGCCATGTCGAGGCCGACAAGCTGTATTACCGTGATCCGTCACGCGGAACTTACAAAAAGCTGTGCGTGCTCGGTGGCCGCTTGGTCGGCGCCGTGCTTTACGGCGACACGCAGGATGGCGGCTGGTATTTTGATTTGATTCGTGAGGGCCGCGATGTGACGCATCTGCGCGATCAATTGTTGTTTGGAGCAGGGGGCGAAGATGTCGCTGCAGCTTGAAGGTGTGGGCGGCACGGTGCTGCTCGATGCCAATCGTATTGCCCTGCACGATGATGCAGGTTCGGTTCATACCACCTGCGCCTACTGCGGCGTGGGTTGTGGCGTGATCGCCACGGTTGAGGATGCGGCCAGCCGGCAGGTGCGTATCGAAGGTGACACGGCGCATCCGGCCAATCTCGGGCGCCTGTGCTCGAAGGGCTCGGCGCTGGGCGAAACCATCAGCCTCGAAGGCCGCCTGCTGTACCCGGAAGTGAATGGCCAGCGCAGCAGCTGGGATGACGCCGCCAATACCATCGCCAGCGAAATTCGTCGCGTACAGGCGCAGTACGGGCGCGATGCCGTCGCGTTCTATGTGTCCGGCCAGTTGCTGACCGAAGACTACTATGTGGCCAACAAGCTCATGAAGGGCTTCCTCGGCACCGCCAACATCGATACCAACTCGCGTCTGTGCATGTCGTCGAGCGTGGCCGGGCACAAGCGCGCTTTCGGGTCAGACACGGTGCCGAACAGCTACGAAGACTTCGAGCTGGCTGATCTGATCGTGCTCACCGGTTCCAACACGGCCTGGTGCCATCCCGTGCTGTTCCAGCGTATCAAGGCTGAAAAGCAGCGCCGGCCGGGCTTGCGCGTGGTCAACATCGATCCGCGTGCCACCGGCACTAACGAAATTGCCGACCTGCATCTGCCGCTGAAGCCGGGCAGCGATGTCTGGCTGTTCAACGGCCTGCTCGCGCATCTGGCGGCGCAGGGCGTGATCGATCACGACTATCTGGCGCAGCACACCACCGGCTTCGGCGTCGCGCTGGCCGAGGCCAAGGCCAGTGCCGGCAAGCTCTCGCAAGTGGCCGATGCCACTGGCCTCGACGAAGATGCCATCGCCCAGTTCTATCGCTGGTTTGCCAATACGCCGCGCAGCCTGACCCTGTATTCGCAGGGCGTGAACCAGTCCAGCGCCGGCACCGACAAGGTCAACAGCCTGCTCAACTGCCATCTCGCCACCGGTCGTATCGGCAAGCCCGGCAGCGGCCCGTTCTCGCTCACCGGCCAGCCCAATGCCATGGGCGGTCGCGAAGTCGGCGGCCTCGCCAACCAGCTCGCCGCCCACATGGAGCTGACCGACCCGGCGCATCTCGATCTGGTGCAGCGCTTCTGGCAGGCCCCGCAAATTGCGCACAGCAACGGCCTGAAGGCGGTTGATCTGTTCGAGGCCGTGCACAGCGGCAACATCAAGCTGATCTGGATCATGGGCACCAATCCGGTGGTATCGATGCCGGATGCCGATCGCGTCAAGGCCGCGCTCGCTGGCGCCGAATGCGTCATCGTTTCCGATTGCATTGCCGATACCGACACCAACCGTCTCGCCCACATCAAGCTGCCGGCGCGTGGCTGGGGCGAGAAAGACGGCACCGTAACCAATTCCGAGCGCCGCATCTCGCGTCAGCGTGCCTTCCTGCCGGCTCCTGGCGAAGCCATGCCGGACTGGTGGATCGTCACGCGTGTAGCGCAGGCGCTGGGTTACGAGTCCGCGTTTGCCTTCGAGTCGGCGGCCGAAGTATTCGCCGAGCACGCCGCGCTGTCCGGCTTCGAGAATTCGGCAAATGGCATCTTGCGCGACTTCGACATCAGCGCGCTGGCCGGCCTCGATGCCGCCCGCTACGACAGCCTCAAGCCCGTTCAATGGCCGGTACGCCTGGGTCGCCCGGATGGCCAGACTCGTCTGTTTGCCGACGGCGGCTTCTTCACGCCCGACCGTAAGGCGCGCCTGCTGCCGGTGAAGCCGCGTGCGCCGCACAATCCGACCTGCGCCGATTATCCGTTCGTGCTCAATACCGGCCGTATCCGCGACCAGTGGCACACCATGACCCGTACCGGCCTCACGCCGCGCCTGTTGGCTCACATCAGCGAGCCCTTCGTGGAGATGCATCCGCGTGATGCCGCCGCTCAGGGTCTGCGTGACGGTGAGCTGGCACGGCTGAGCACACGCTGGGGCCAGATGCTGGCACGCGTGCAGGTCAGCAGCGGGCAGCAATCACGCACAGTTTTTGTGCCAATGCACTGGACTGGTGCGCTCAGCAGCCAGGGCCGCGTCGGCGCCTTGGTGAATCCGGTCACCGACCCCTTCTCCGGCCAGCCAGAAAACAAGCATACGCCCGTCGCGGTGATGCCCTGGCAGCCGGCCTGGCAGGGCTTCTGGTTGCATCTGGACGCGGTCGAGCTGCCGGTCACCGACTATGCCGTGGCCATTCGCGCTGAAAACGGTTGGCGGCACGAGCTGGCCGGTGCCGAAAGCGCGGATTTGCAGGCTCTGGCCGATACTTGGCTGCCATTAAATGACGGCGAATGGCTGGAATACGCAGACTTGGCACGCGGTTTGTATCGCCGTGCTCAGATTCGAGACGGTCGTCTGCATGCCGTGCTGGTGCTGGCCACGACCAGCGCCGATATGCCGGAGCGGGCCTGGTTGAGCGGACAGCTCGGCCAAGAGATCGATGATCTGACGCGTCGCGGCCTGTTGTCGGGGCGGCCGTCGGATCCGGCCAGCGATGTCGGGCGCACCGTGTGTGCCTGCTTCGGGGTCGGCGAAAAGACCATCCGCCGCGCGATTGCTGCGGAGCGTCTCGAAAGTGTTGCTGCCATTGGCCGTTGCCTGAAGGCCGGTACCAATTGCGGTTCTTGTCAGCCAGAACTGAAAGATATTCTGGCCACCTGCGGAGTGCGTTCATGAGTCACAAACAGCGAGTCGTCGTTATCGGTAATGGCATGGTTGGCCATAAATTCCTCGAACAACTGGTCGAGGACAGCGCCGGTTTTGCCCAGCTCGAAGTCACCGTGTTGGCGGAAGAGCCACGCGCCGCTTATGACCGCGTTTATCTGTCGGCCTATTTCAGCGGCAAGACCGCCGAAGACCTGAGCCTGGTCAAAGGCGATTTCTTCAAGGACAGCGGCGTCTTCCTGCACCTGAACACCAAAGCCGTGTCCATTGACCGTAACAAGAAGCTGGTCACGATCGCCAGCGGCGAGCTGGTGCCTTACGACAAGCTGGTGCTGGCCACCGGCTCGTTCCCGTTCGTGCCGCCGCTGCCGGGTAAGGATCGCGAGCATTGCCTGGTCTATCGCACCATTGAAGATTTGGAAGCGATTCAGGCCGGCGCGGCTGTGTCCAAGGTCGGTGTGGTGGTCGGTGGTGGTCTGCTCGGCCTCGAAGCCGCCAAGGCGCTGCGTGACCTCGGCCTGGAAACGCATGTGGTCGAATTCGCACCGCGCCTCATGGCCGTGCAGATCGACGATGGCGGCGGCCGCGTGCTGCGCCGCAAGATCGAAGCGCTGGGCGTCAAGGTACACACCGGCAAGAACACGCAAGAAATCGTCGATGGCCAGACCGCACGGCATGCCATGAACTTCGCCGATGGCTCCAGCCTCGAAACCGACCTGATCCTGTTCTCCGCCGGCATCCGCCCGCGTGACGAGCTGGCGCGCCAGTGCGGCCTGGTCATGGGCGAGCGCGGTGCCATCGTCATCAACGATCAGTGCCAGACTTCCGATGCCGATATCTATGCCATTGGCGAATGCGCGCTCTGGGGCGGCAAAATTTTCGGTCTCGTGGCTCCCGGCTACCAGATGGCGCAGGTCGCGGCTGACCACATCACCGGCAAGAGCGGCAACGCCTTCCAGGGCGCCGACATGTCCACCAAGCTCAAGCTCATGGGCATTGATGTGGCCTCGATTGGCGATGCCCACGCGGCCACACCGGGCTCGCTGGCCTACACCTATGTCGATGAAGCCGCCGAGGTCTACAAGAAGCTGGTGGTATCTGCCGACAAGACCAAGCTGCTCGGCGCGATTCTGGTCGGTGAGGCCGAGGCTTACGGCACGCTGCTGCAGCTCATGCTTAACGAGATGACGCTGCCGGCCAACCCGGAAAGCTTCATCCTGCCGGAAAGCGCGGGTGGCGCGCCGGCACTGGGCGCCGATGCGCTGCCAGACACGGCACAGATCTGCTCCTGCAACAGCGTCAGTAAGGGCGCCATCTGCAGCACGATTGCTGCCGGCACCTGCGACCTGGGCGAGCTGAAGGCCATCACCAAGGCCGGCACGTCCTGCGGTGGCTGTACGGCGCTGGTCGGCCAGATTCTCAAGAGCGAGCTGGCCAAGCAGGGCATTGAGGTCAAGAAAGACCTCTGCGAGCACTTCGCCTACTCGCGTCAGGAACTCTTCCACATGATCAAGGTCGAAAAAATCACGACCTTCGATGAGTTGCTGGAAAAGCATGGCACGGGCGAGGGCTGCGACATCTGCAAGCCAACAACCGCATCCATCCTGGCCTCGACTTGGAACGATCACATCCTGAAGCCGGCGCTTGCCGGTCTGCAGGACACCAACGACTACTACCTCGGCAACCTGCAGAAAGACGGCACTTACTCGGTCGTCCCGCGCATGGCCGGTGGCGAAGTCACGCCGGATGGCCTGATCGCCGTCGGTACCATCGCCAAGCAGTACGGTCTCTACACCAAGATCACCGGTGGTCAGCGTGTCGATCTCTTCGGTGCCCGCGTCGAGCAGCTTCCTGAGATCTGGGAAGCGCTGGTGGCTGCCGGTTTCGAGACAGGTCATGCCTACGGGAAGTCGCTGCGTACGGTGAAGTCCTGTGTCGGCTCGACCTGGTGCCGTTACGGCGTCGGCGACTCGGTCGGCCTCGCGGTGCGTTTGGAGAATCGCTACAAGGGTCTGCGCTCGCCGCACAAGATCAAGTTCGGCGTGTCCGGCTGTACCCGCGAATGTGCGGAAGCGCAGGGCAAAGATATCGGAATCATCGCCACCGAACGCGGCTGGAATCTGTATGTCTGCGGCAACGGCGGCATGCGTCCGCGCCACGCCGAGCTGTTTGCCAGCGACCTCGATGAAGTGACCTTGGTGAAGTACATCGACCGCGTGCTGATGTTCTATGTGCGTACCGCTGATCGTCTGCAGCGCACCAGCGTCTGGCGCGAAAACCTGGAAGGCGGTCTCGACTACCTGAAGCAGGTCATTCTGGAAGATTCGCTGGTCTCGGCGCAGAGTTGGAGGCCGACATGCAGCATGTTGCCGACACCTACCAGTGCGAATGGAAGACGGCCATCGAAACGCCGGAAGTGCGTGCGCGCTTTACCAACTTCATTAACGCCGATGTGCCGGATGACAACATCGTGTTTGTTGAAGAACGCGGCCAGATCCGCCCGGCCACGCCGGCCGAGAAAAGCGCCGAGCGTATTGCCACGGTGTCGCTATGAACTCTGTTGAGGATGTGAAGATGGAACAGGTGGTTTGCGCCAGCGCAAAAATACAAGCCGGTGTGGGTGTTGCGGCGCTGGTCAATGGCAAGCAGATTGCCATCTTCCGTCTGCGTGATGGCTCGCTGCACGGCATCAGCAACTATGACCCGTTCTCGCAGGCCAACGTGATCTCGCGCGGCCTCATCGGCAGCCTGCAAGGGCGTGCCGTGGTGGCATCGCCGGTGTACAAGCAGCATTTCGATCTGCACACCGGTGTGTGCCTGGAAGATGACGCGGTGACGCTGCCGACATTTGCCGTAATTGAGCGCGATGGCGAGATTTTGGTCATAGGCGCGTAAGTCGCACCCTGCTAGGCTCGACCCTCAACACTTTTCAGGAAGAGAGTAGAGGGTATGTCGCCAATTCGCGTCGAGCACATGGGCTCGTGGGCAGAAGTCGTTCTTGCCCGTCCGGAAAAACACAATGCCATCGGCACCGACACCTTGTCGGAGCTGATTCGCGTGGGGCGTGAACTGCGCAAGGATCGCAAGATCCGCGCCGTCATCCTGCGTGCCGAAGGGGCCAGTTTCAGCAGCGGCCTCGACATTCCCGGCTTCATGAAGAAGCCGTCGAAGATGCTCAGCAACTTCCTAAGACCGCTCTGGCGCAATACCAACAACTTCCAGGAAGTCGCCTGGGTCTGGCGGCGTCTGCCGGTACCGGTGATTGCCGTCCTGCACGGTCGTTGCTACGGTGCGGGCGTACAGATCGCGATGGGCGCCGACTTCCGCTTCGCCACACCGGATTGTGAAATGTCCATCATGGAGGCGAAGTGGGGCTTGATCCCGGACATGTCGGGCACGGTCAGCTTCCGCGAAGTCATGCCGCTGGATGTGGCCAAGCGCCTGTCGATGACGGCTGAAGTATTCACGGCCGAGCAGGGCAAGGGCTGGGGGCTGGTCACCGAGACGCATGCCGATCCGTTGGTCGCTGCACGCGCACTGGTCGAGCAGATCAGCACGCGCTCGCCAGACTCAGTGGCCGCCACCAAGTTCCTGTTCCAGCGCGCCTGGCCGGCCTCGGTGAACAAGGCGTTTTGCCTGGAGCGCTGGTATCAGCTGCGTCTGCTGTTGGGGCGTAATCAGAAGCTGGCGGTCAAGGCTGCGCAGACCAAACAGCCGGCGAGCTATCTGCCGCGCAAGACCGACTGCTAACGCGCCGCAAAATGGGGAGTCGGGGGCCGCCTAAGCTCAGCGCGGCTTGCCCGGCTTGATGCGCAGAGGCTCTTCGGCAAAGCCCATGCGTACGGCGCGGATGCTGCGGATCAGCACATTGACCTCCAGCGCCGATGCCAGCGGGCCGACCTCTATTCGGTGCACCACGATAGGGGCAGCAGTGGTGCGCAAGGCCACCGGTATGCCTGTCGGCAGTCGCGTCATCAAGCGGCCTTGCAGTACCTGCGCCTGATCGCTGGAGGCGAAATTGCCCAGCAGCACGGCATAGGCTGTATCGCTGCCCAGTTCGATGCCGCCGCGATGGCGCCCTGTCTTCTCCTCGCTGTCGACCGCTTCCAGCGCCACTTGCGCGGTGCCGTTCATGTCCAGCAGGCGCGCCGCCGCATAAGACAGATCAATGATGCGATTGCTGTGATAGGGCCCGCGATCATTGACTCTGACGATGACGCTTTTGCCATTGCGGATATTGGTGACGCGTACAAAGCTGGGCAGGGGCAGCGTGCGATGCGCCGCCGAAAGCGCATGCATGTTGAAGACTTCGCCGCTGGCGGTTCGACGACCATTAAAGCCGGGGCCGTACCAGGACGCTTCGCCTTCCTGGCGGCGTCCCAACGATAGGCGTTTGACGCGATAAATCTCGCCTTGCACGCCGAATGGCTGCCAGTTTGCCTGAGCCTGCGCGCTGTTTTCCGCGAGTGCCGACAGGGCCGAGTAGTCTTCGGCGGGCGCATCGGGCAGCAGGCCCCAGTTGGCCACAGGGGCATCCACCACCGATTGCGCCGTTGACTCGGCTTCGCCCCATTGCTGCCAGTTCAGCTGGCTGGCCTGGGCACTGCCCATTGCAGGGGATTTTGCTGCTGCTGAGGCCGGCGGGCCGGAAATCAGTTCGGTGATTTGGGCGGGCGTCAGGGCTGGCACGCTATTGTCTGAGTCGGCACGGGCGGCGTCGTCGGTCAGCAGCGTCAAGCCGCAGAGTAGCAGCGCGGGTGCCGAGCGCGGGCGCATGAAGTCAAGCATGGTGCCTCCTGCGAGATTCAGGGAAGGAGGCTCACTCCCGTTGGCGCGGCGGGCGCGGCAGCCTGATCTCGTTCTTGTTTGGCAGCTTCCAGAGCTTGCGAGAGCTGAACAGCAGCCATCGCATAGAGAATGCTTCTGTTATACCGCGTAATCACATAGAAGTTATTGAATCCTATCCAGAATTCGCCGCCATTCATCCCTTGCAGGCGGATGCCCGAGGCCGGCGTTGTGGCGGCGAGTGTGGTCGGATCACGCGGGGTCAGGCCTTGATTGGCCAAGTTGGCCAGCGTGCTCACGGTCTGCAGTTCGGTGCTGGTCGCGGTGTCGTAAAGCTGCCCCGACAGGCGTGCGCGAACCACGACCGGCTCGCCGGCGCGCCAGCCGTTGCCCTTGAAATAGTTGGCGATGGAGCCGATGGCGTCGATCGGATTGTTGATGAGATCGATCTGGCGATCGCCATCAAAATCAACCGCCAGGTTGCGCCAGCTCGATGGCATGAATTGCGGGAAACCCATGGCGCCGGCATACGAGCCCTGAATCGCCAGCGGGTCCATTCCGTTCTGCTTAGTCAGAATCAGGAACTCCTTCAGCTCCTTGCGAAAGAACGGCGCGCGCGGCGGATAGTCAAAGCCCAGCGTGGCCAAGGCTTCGATGACCGGATAGCTGCCCTTGTTGTTGCCATATTTGGTTTCGATGCCGAGGATGGCCAGAATCATGCTGGCGGGCACGCCGGTAGCCTTCTCGGCGCGGGCGAGGTCGGCCCGGTAGGTGTCCCAAAATGCCAAGCCATCGCTGACGCGCGCCGAGGTCATGAAAATGGGGCGATAGTCCCGCCATTCCTTACTCTTCTCTGCTGGCCGCGCGATGGATTCGAGCACCTTGGGCTGGCGATAGACTTGCTCGAAGAGCTTGGTCAGCTCGCCCGGCGCATAAACCTTGTCGGCTTCGAGCTGATCAATCAGCGCGGTGAGTTCTTCGTATTGCGAGAAGTCGCCGGCCTGCGTGCTGCCAGCAAACAAGCCTAGTGCCGCCAGGGCACCCTGCCACCAGGAAGTCATCATGAAAAACCTCGTTTAGCCCATCAGCTTGCGATGCGCGTGAATAGACATCAGTACGCCAAAGCCCGACATCAGCGTGATGATGGCGGTGCCACCATAGCTGACGAAGGGCAGCGGCACGCCCACGACCGGCAGAATGCCACTGACCATACCAACATTGACAAAGACATAGACTGAAAAAGACAGCGTAATGGCTCCAGCTAGGAGGCGGCCATAGGAAGACTGCGCTTGTGTGGCAATCTGAAACGAGCGCGCCAGGATGCCGATATAGATCAACATGAGCAGAGTGACGCCGACAAAGCCGAACTCTTCGCTGTAGGCGGCAATGATGAAATCTGTGTGTCCTTCCGGTAGGAAATGCAGATGCGATTGACTGCCATCGAGCCAGCCCTTGCCAAAAATACCACCGGAGCCGATAGCTGTTTTTGACTGGATAATATTCCAGCCATTGCCCAGCGGATCCGACTCGGGATCGAACAGCGTGTGAATGCGGCGGCGCTGATAGTCGTGCATGAAGCCCCAGGCAATGGGTGCCAGTACCGCAAAACTTGCAGCCATTGCGGCCATGAAGCTCCAGGGCAGACCGCCCAGAAAAATAACAAAGAAACCACTGGAGAAGACAAGGATGGCGGTGCCTAGGTCAGGCTGCTCGGCAATCAAGCCTACCGGCAGCAGGATCAGGATTAGTGATATAGCGACGTCTTTCATGCTTAATGGCTGCGGTCGTGCCGACAGGTACCATGCGGCCATCATGGGCATGGCGAGTTTGAGGAACTCAGACGGCTGTACGCTGGTGACGCCCGGAATGGTGAGCCAGCGCTGCGCTCCCAAGCGGACGTCGCCAACCAGTGCGACGGCAACCAGCAGAACTAGACTCAGGCTGTAGAGCCAAGGGGAAATATAGGCGTAGGTACTGGGTGGGATGCGAGCAAAGACCATCATCACCAGCGTGCCAATTAGCATGCTTGAGGCTTGCTTCAGGGTCATGCTCAGGTCGGCGCCACTGGCACTGTAGAGCGCAATCAGGCCGACCAAGGCAGCCAATGCCAGCAGCGAGCCGAGCACCGGATCGATATGCAGGATGGACCAGGTGTCCGTGCCTTTGGAGAACTCGGCACCGGTCACGGGAGCGGAGCGCAGGAAGCGGTTTTGCTGTTCGCTCATTATTCGTCCAGAGCCTCGCTGTTGGCTGAGACAGGTGGCGGAGCCACAATGCCCATCACTTCGTAATCAAAAAGGGCCTTGGCAATCGGGCCGGCCGTGGAGCCGCCATGCTTGCCGTTCTCGACCAGTACGGCGACGGCTATCGTTGGGTTGCTGACGGGCGCAAAGCCCATGAACCAGGCATGGTCCAGATGTCGTGCATCGATCTTGGACTCGTCATACTTTTCATTTTGCTTGATGCCCTTGACCTGTGCGGTACCAGTTTTGCCGGCCATTTCGTAGCCTTTCATGTTGTAGCGCAGCTGTGTTGCCGTGCCATTGCCGTGAATGACTCGGCGCATGGCTTCGTGCATGTTGTCCCAGTCTTCGGGCAGGCCATTGAACGCCACTCTGCCGGTAGGCTGAGGCATGATCACGACTGGGTTTGGGCCCGAGCTGGATCTGACCATTTGCGGTCGCAACAAGTGGCCTTTATTGGCCATGATGGCAGTACCTAGGGCAATTTGCAGCGGCGTTACCGTGAAATAGCCTTGGCCAATCCCGACAGACATCATTTCACCGCGATACCACGGTGCCTTCAGCCGTTTGCGTTTCCAGGCTACCGAGGGCAAGGTGCCGGACTTTTCATTGACGAGGTCGATGCCGGTCTTGCTGCCAAAGCCGAACTGCATCATCCAGTCGTGGAAGCGATCCACGCCCATACGATCCGCGAGCTGGTAGAAGTAGACATCACAAGAAATTTCTACGGCACGAAAAAGATCGACGATACCGTGGCCACCTTTTTTCCAGTCACGGAAATGATGTGAATCACCTGGCAGGCTGAAGAAGCCAGGATCGGAGATACGGTAGCTCCAGTTCACCAGGCCGTAATGCACGCCGCCCAGACCT
This sequence comes from uncultured Moraxellaceae bacterium, assembly GCA_937928295.1. Lineage (GTDB taxonomy): Bacteria > Pseudomonadota > Gammaproteobacteria > Pseudomonadales > Moraxellaceae > Perlucidibaca. The sequence goes on along the minus strand of CALEYY010000247.1, from coordinate 2,854 downwards.
TCGAAGGGTTTGATGGTTGAGCCGGGTGGGTAGATGCCCTGCAGCGCGCGGTTGTACAGCGGTCTATCTTCATGATCGCGGAGGCCGCGATAGAGCGCCCCTGGAATGCCGCCAACAAATAGGTTTGGGTCAAAGCCGGGGTTGCTGACAAAGGCCAGCACGCCGCCATTGCGTGGGTCTATGGCAACGACGGCACCGCGACGGCCCGCCAGCTGCTCATGAGCGATCTGCTGCAGCTTCACATCCAGTGACAGTGTCAAATCAGTGCCGCGTACCGGCGGTGTTCGCTTCAGGACACGAATTTGCTTGCCGTAGGCATTGGTTTCAACATGCTGATAACCCACGCGCCCATGCAAAGCTGATTCGTAGTACTTCTCGATGCCGATCTTGCCGATCAGGTTGGTGCCGTCATACACCGCTGGGTCTAGTATTTTTTCTTCTTCTTCGGAAATGCGTGAGACATAGCCGATGACATGCGCAAAAAGCTCGCCGTAAGGGTAGTAGCGAGAAACTTCAATTTCGGTGTTGACGCCGGGGAAGTCGTAGCGCGCTTCGGAGAATCGGGCTAGGTCCTCTTCGCTTAGGCGCGAACGAATGGGCACCGAGTCAAAGCGGCGGGACACGCGCAGGCGGTTCTTGAAGCGCGCCACTTCTTCGTCGCTGAGTTGCAGGACAGGCTTCAGGCGGACGATGAGTTCATCTAGGTCGCCGGCAGTCTGGCGATTGACCACGAGCGCGAAGACCGGGCGATTATCAGCGAGCAGAACGCCATTGCGGTCGTAAATGAAGCCGCGTGGTGGCGAGATGGCTTCGAGGTGAATACGATTGTTTTCGGCGAGCGTGACATAGGTCTCGTGCTGCACCATCTGCAGCCAGCCATACCGCAGTAGCAGGAGTGAAAAAAGGCTGAGCACAATGATGCCGGCGAGGGCGGCGCGACTGCGATACAGCGAGGACTCTTGCTGTTGGTCTTTAATCGTGATGCGTTCGGGCTTTTCGGGTGTGGTCATGGCGCCATATGGCCCAACGGCCAGTGCAAATCGTCAACGATGGTAGGCGCGGTCAGCGATGATAAGGATGCCCTTTCAGCAGCGTCCACGCCCGGTACAACTGCTCAGCCAGCAACACGCGCACCAGCGGGTGCGGCAGCGTCAGGCGCGACAGTGACCATTGCTGATCGGCACGGGCACTGGCGGCTGGCGACAGACCCTCCGGGCCGCCAATCAGCAGGCTGATATTACGTCCTTCCTGCAGCCAGTGGCCGAGCATTTGCGACAATTCTTCGGTGCTTAATGCCTTGCCGCCCACTTCCAGCGCAATCACGCGGTCATTGCTGCCGATGGCCGCCAGCTGTGCCTCGCCTTCCTTTTCGGTAAGACGCACGATGTCGGCGTTCTTGCCGCGCTTGCCGGCCGGAATTTCCACCACTTCCAGGCGCACATCATCGGTGAGCCGCTTGGCGTAGTCGTCAAAGCCGGTGTTGATCCAGTCCGGCATTTTCGTGCCGACGGCCAGCAGGCGAATCTTCATTGCTCGGTGTTGAGCTGCTCAGCGATGAAGTTCGATGCCGATCTGGCGCCCTGAGAGCCCCACAGGCGCTCCAGGTCATACAGTGCGCGCGTGGCTGGCAGCATCACATGCACAATCACGCCGGCGAGGTCGATCAGCACCCATTCGCCTTCCTTTTCGCCTTCCATGCCTACCGGCATGAAACCGGCGGCCTTGGACTTCACCTGCACTTCGTCGGCCAGTGCTTTCACATGGCGCGTGGAAGTACCACTGGCGATGATCATGATGTCGGTCATGCTGGTCAGCGGGCGCACATCGAGTGTCACCACATTCTGTGCCTTGAGGTCAGCCAGCGCGTTGAACGCGGCTTCGTAGAGGTGTTGCGTATCTTTGTCGAGAGCATTCATGAGGATGCCGGGTTCTCCGGTTCACGGTACAGGCCGTGTTGATCAATATAGTCCCGCACGCCGGGCATCAGCCAGTCTTCGGTCTGCCGTTGGTCAGCCAGGGATGCGCGCAGGTCGGAGCTGGAAATGGGTCGCAGCGGAGTCTCCAGCAGCACGACGCTGCCGAAGGGGCGCGATTGTAGCAGCTCGGGGCCGCCAAGTTGTCGATTTTCCAACCAGGATTTCAGCGGTTCGGTCAGCTCCTCGCTGCAACCGGGGCGACGGGCAATGAGCAGATGCGCGTAATCGGTGAGTTTTTGCCAGTCTTGCCAGCGCGGTAGCTGCAGCAGGCTGTCGCGGCCCATGAGAAAGGCCAGCGGCGCTGACGGCCCGATCTGCGCGCGCCAGCGCCGTAGGGTGTTGATGGTGTACGACGGTGGTGGTGCCGCCAGCTCGCTGTCATCGAGCTGCCAGTGAGGTTCGCCGGCCTCTTGCAGCATCCGTTGCAACATCTCGCGACGCTGATCAGCAGAGGCCACGCTGCCGGCTTTCAGCGGCGACAGCGCGGCGGGGATCCACACCACCTGGCTGGCCTGCACGGCGCTAGCTGCCGCGCGGGCGGTGTCGACATGGCCGCGATGCACCGGGTCGAAGGAGCCGCCGTAGAGCAGGATCATGCCGGCCAGGCCGCTTTCGCCAGAGCGGCCGTCACAGCATCAGCCACGAATCTGGCCATCGCCAAAGACAATCCACTTCTGCGAGGTCAGGCCTTCTAGACCGACTGGGCCACGGGCGTGGATTTTGTCGGTGGAGATGCCGATCTCGGCACCCAGGCCGTACTCGAAACCATCGGCAAAACGGGTGCTGGTGTTGACCATCACGCTGGCTGAATCGACCTCGCGCAAAAAGCGCTGTGCATGCATGTGATCGCGCGTGAGGATGGCATCGGTGTGATGGCT
>CALEYY010000246.1 GCA_937928295.1 uncultured Moraxellaceae bacterium | reverse complement strand
GATACGCGTGTGCTTCACGAAGTACGCCACGTTCGAGGGCCGCGCTAGCCGGTCCGAACTCTGGTGGTTCGTGCTGTTCCTGTTTTTGTCGTCATCGGCATCGCACTTGCTCGGCCCGGTGATCGCGGGTTTGTACAGCCTCGCCGTGCTGCTGATTGCGCGCTTTGGCGCTGCCGCCAACATTTCAGCCTGGATGCAGCAGCCCGCTGTGCTCATCCCGTTCGCCCTGATTTTCGTCATGCTGGCCGGCGTGCTCTGGCAGGGCCGCGATCTGACTTTGCCGGCATTTCTGCAGGAACCGCTGCAACGCTGGCAGGCGCAGCAACAAGGTGGCGCCTATGGCTCGGTGTTTGCCATGGGGGCCATCAGCAGCCTGGTGGTGTCGCCCTGCGTATCGGCACCGCTGGCCGGCGTTCTGCTTTTCATAAGCACCACGCAGGACGCCGTGCTGGGCGGCAGCGCGCTGTTTGTTCTCGGCATGGGCATGGGTGTGCCGCTGCTGCTGCTCGGCATCGGCGGTGGTCGCTGGCTGCCGCGTTCCGGGCCCTGGCTCGACGCCAGCAAGCGCTTGTTTGCCGCGATGCTGTTTGCCATTGCCATCGTTCTGCTTAATCGCTTGCTACCGACGCTGGCGCAACTGCTGCTCTGGGCCGGCTTTTTCACCCTCGCCGGCAGCTGGCTGGTCTCGCGCGCACCGGTATCCGCCAAAATGCTGGGCCTGCTCTGCCTGGCCTGGGCCATGCTCGTGGTCTTTGCTGCTGCGCGCGGCGGCGACTCAGCCTGGGCACCGTGGACAGCGCTGACTGAAAGCGGGAGCGGTAAAGGCCCGGCCGCCACAAGTGCCGCCGGCTTCACCAAGCTCAGCGATCCGGCCGCCGTGGATGCTGCCATTGCTCAGGCTGGCCGTGATCATCGCCCGGTGATTGTTGATGTCTTCGCCGACTGGTGTGTGAGCTGCGTGGAGATGGAGCGCAAGGTGCTGGTTCTGCCGGCAACGCAAACCCTGCTGGCACCCGGCCTGCGCATAAAATTCGACATCACCGACACCACGGAAGCTCAGTTAGCCTGGATGCAGCGTGAAAAACTGATCGGCCCACCCGCCTTTCTGTTCTGGAATGCCCAGGGTCAGCAACGACCCAGCCTAGTCGGCGAAAGCAGCAAAGAAACCTTTGAATCGAGTGTAAAAAACGCATGGAACTAATTGATTTTATTCTGCATGTAGATGTGCATTTGCAAGAGTTTGCCAGCGCTCATGGCGCGCTCATTTATGGCCTGCTGTTTCTCATCATCTTTGTGGAAACCGGCGTGGTGGTCATGCCCTTCCTGCCCGGCGACAGCCTGCTGTTTGCCGCCGGCGCGCTGGCGGCAACCGGTGTGATGGATCCGTGGCTGCTGTTCTTCCTGCTCTGGTTCGCCGCCGTGCTCGGCGACAACTGCAATTACTGGGTCGGCCGCAAGCTCGGCAAGCGCGTCTATGACTGGGACTCACGCTGGATCAAGCGCGAGCATCTCGCCAAGACTCAGGGCTATTTCGATCGCCACGGCGGCAAGACCATCGTGTTCGCCCGCTTCATGCCCATCATCCGCACCATTTCGCCGTTTGTGGCCGGCGTTGGCAAGATGGATTACCGCCGCTTCTTCAGCATCGATGTGTTCGGCGGTCTGGTCTGGATCGGCAGCTTTATTGGCTTGGGCTACGGCTTTGGCAACCTGCCCCTGGTCAAGGACAACTTCATGATCGTGGTCTTTGCCATCATCGGTCTAAGTGTGATGCCGGGGCTGATTGCAGCCATCAAGGCGCGGCGACAGGCATAATCGGCTGCACCAGTACCACTAAAATCAATTAGCGCCCCAAAAAAGAACAATAAAATCATGCGTATTACACTTATTGCCATCAGCTTGACGGCCTGCCTGCTCGCCGCCTGTAACAGCACGGAAAGTGATCCGTCGCCCGCACAACCCGCGACACTAGTGGCTGACGGCACCGTGGCGAACTGGCAGCCTTTGCCTGCCCATGTCGCCATCAGTCGCGACACTCAGCTGGCCCGCCAGCGCATCCTCGGCATCGATAAGCTCGACGCCGGTCAGGTCAAGCTCTGGTGGTATGGCGTGTCCAGCTTCATCATGGCGGCCGGCGGCCATCTGTTTCTGCTCGATGCCTGGGAGGTCGTGGGCGTGCACAAGAACTATGTGCCGATCACGCGCGATGATCTGGTCGCGCTCAAACCCGAGGCCATCTTCATCGGCCACGGCCACTTCGATCACGCCGCCGATGCCGGCTACATCGCCAGCCGTACCGGTGCCGCGCTCATCGCCGGCGACTCCGTTTGCGCTCAGGCCCGCACAGACGCTGCCAGCAACCCAGAGGCTCTGGACTTCCGCTGCCTGAAGCTCGGTCTGGATGCCGACAATCCGGCCGGCAGCGTTTTCTCGACGCGCATCTTCGCCAACATGGCGAATGTGCAGATTATCAAGCACACGCACTCGGCAGCTGACCCTGCCAGCCTGACCACGGGCGGTATGCCGCTGGTCTACACGCCTGAAATTCTGCCCTTTCTGACGAACCTGAACACCGACCCCAGCGAAACGGTAAAGTTCCTGCAATCACTGCCCAATGACGGTGGCGTCGGCCAGCCCGAAGGCGGCACCTGGGCCTATCACTTCCGCGTTGGAAACTTCAGCCTGCTCTGGAATGACTCCACCGGCGGCATGCCAGACAACGACCCTACGGCCGATGCCGTTCGGGTCGCGCTGGCGGGCTTGCCTGATTGTGTGGATGTGCATCTGGGTGCCATCGTCGGCTTCGGCATGGTCACCAGCGCCTATCGCGACGCCCTGGCCTATGTGGCCGCAGCGCGCCCCAGGCTGTTCATGCCAAACCATCACGATGCCTGGTTTCCCGGCATCGGCGGCGGTGCTTCGGCCTACGAAACACAATGGACACAAGCCTTGATGTCGCTACCGAATCCGCCCAAGCAGGACTATCTGCGCGACCCCGACGACTATCTCAAGGTGCGCAGCTTCGATGTGAAGGCGGCGGAATGGGCCAGCAACTGTCAGTAACTGCGTCGACCATGAGTTACTGCGCCACCGGACGCTTGCTCAGGCGGCGCTGCAGCGTGCGCCGATGCATGTTCAGGCGGCGCGCCGTCGACGAGATATTGCCGTCCTCTTCCAGCAAGACGCGCTGAATATGCTCCCAAGCCAGTCTGTCCACGGATAGCGCGTCGTTGCCTGCTGTCGCCGACTCGACCTCAGTCGGCGGGCCGGCATTCTGCAAGGCACGCAGAATGTCATCGGCACTGGCAGGCTTGGCGAGATAATTCACAGCACCGCGCTTGATCGCCTCCACCGTCGTGGCAATCGAGCTGTAGCCGGTGAGCATCAGCACATTAAGTTCGGCCATATTAAGCTGAGCATGGGCCGCGAGTAGTTGCGGCAACAGCTGCAAGCCCGACTCGTCACCCATGCGCAGATCCAGCACACAGGCATCCGGCGCATGTTCGCGCAGCTGCTGCAAAGCCTGGGCGCTGTCGGCGGCTTCCACGCAAACACAGCCGCGCCGCGTGAGCGTACGCGCCAAGGTCTGGCGAAACACGGCATCATCGTCGATCAGCAAAATCTTCATGCCAGTAAAATCTTCATGCAGAGATGGCCTCGGTAAGCGCTGCGACATCAGCCGGCCAGCTTAGCAGCACGCTGGCACCGCCCCATTCGCTGGCTTCTAGGCTCAATGTGCCGCCCAACTCCGCCAAGGTGGACTGCGCCAGAAACAGCCCGATGCCCATGCCCTCGGGCTTGCTGCTGAGCATGGGCTGGCCGAGACTGGCCAGCAAGCCGGGCTGAAAGCCGTCACCGTCATCACAAATTCGGCATTGCCATTCGCCCTGCTGCTTGCCTGCCGCAAGACGCACGCGGGAGCAGGCCGCCTCCGCCGCATTACGCAGCACATTGCTCAATGCCTGCTGCAGAAGCCAAGGCAGAACGATGGCCTGGCTCGCTTCAACCGCCATCCGCGATTCGAAATGTAACGCCGGAAATGCCACCTGCACCGGCTGCAGACAATTCTGCAAATGCGCCGACAGTGCCTGCTTCGGCAGCTGCGATGGCTGTGCCGCCTGCTCACGCAAGCGCGCCAGCGTGTCACGGCAGCGCTGCAGCTGCGCTTGCAGCGGCTGCATCTGCGCCGGCATGTCCTCTTCCAGCTCATCGACCATCAGGCATACCGTGGCCAGCGGCGTCGCCAGCTCATGCACGGCCGTAGCCGCCAGCGTGCCCATGGCCACGGCCTGATCTCGTTGTAACTGCCGCCGCTGCTGCTCGGCCAGATACCGCTCCTGATCGCGCAGGCGCCGGTGCATGCGATGCAGAAAAAACACCAGCAACAGCGAGCTGATGGCGAAGTTCACCATCATGCCCATGAGGTGGCCCTGATAAGTCTGCCAAGGCCACTGCACGGCCTGAGCGGCCGGCGGCCACACAAACAGGCTGAAATACGAGGCCAGCATGAGGCCGGCGAGCAGAAGTGTTTGTCGCAGGGCCAGCGTTGAGGCGGCAATCGCCAGCGGAACGAGGTAATAGGTCACAAACGGATTGCTATTGCCGCCACTAACGCGAAACAGGCAGGTCAGCAGCAAAAGGTCGAATAGCAGCTGCAGAAACAGCTCATCATCGGCGACCGGCTCCTGCTGGCGCAGGCGCAAGGTGGTCAGGCCGTTGATTAGCAAAAGCAGACCGAAAATAAGCAGGAGTGACGGAAACGCCGCCGCGAGCGCGAGCCCGGTAAGCTGGCCGTAGAGCAGTGTCAGGCCGAACAGCGCCATCAGCGCCGTGCGCAGCCAGCACAGTTCGGCCAGATTTCGCCGCATCACATCGGGCATGTTGCACCTACACTCCGAATCAGTACTGCACAAAGAAACAAGGCACCCGAAGGTGCCCTGCTTTGCTCACATCAACCAGCTTTTATCAACCAGCTTGCATCCGTCAGCAACTGAAGCTCAGCCCGCCAGATTGGCGTTGGCGAAATCCCAGTTGACCAGCTTGTCGAGGAAAGTGCTGATGTAATCCGGGCGACGGTTCTGGAAATCCAGGTAGTAGGCGTGTTCCCAGACATCGATAGTGATCAGCGGCTTCTGGCCGTGCACGATCGGCGAGTCGGCGTTGCCCGTCTTAGTGACGGCGAGCTTGCCGTCAGCACCCACAACCAGCCAAGCCCAGCCGGAGCCGAATTGCGTGGTGGCAGCTGCCTTGAACAGCTCGACGAACTTGTCGTAAGAGCCGAAATCGGCGTCGATCTTGGCAGCAACTGCACCGGTCGGCAGACCGCCGCCGTTCTGCTTCATGCTGTGCCAGTAGAAGGTGTGGTTCCAGACCTGGGCGCTGTTGTTGAAGATGCCGGCCTTGGCGGCATCGCCAGCGGAGGCCTTGACGATGGCTTCCAGGCTCTGGCCTTCGAGGTCGGTGCCCTTGATCAGGTTGTTCAGGTTCACGACATAGGCGTTGTGGTGCTTGGCGTGGTGAAAGCTCAGCGTGTGAGCGGTGATGAATGGTTCCAGAGCGGTGCTTTCGTACGGCAGAGCCGGCAGTTCAATAGCCATATCGGTATCCTTTTAAACAATGAATATGTGCGACAAATCGCAGGGCGACGCCATTATGCCCACACGCGCAGCAGGTGCAAGCCGGCAACGCATCAAATACCGGCTGTCAGTCGTCCAGATCGAAATCGTAGTCCTTGAGCTCACGGCGCAGCCTGTGCTCGATCAGCACATCGTCGAGCAAACGGCGCTTCTCCAGCGTGTTCTTCACCACCTGCGCCTTGCTCGCGGGCTCGTTTTCAGGCTCTGCCGTCTCGTCAAGGAAACCTTCTTCCATCCCCATGTCCTCGTCATCCACAAGTAAACACAGACTTTTCGGCGTCACGCCGCCTTGGGCGCAACATAGCGCGAAGATTTTTCCGCTGTAAAGAGGCAAAGCGTTAACAGAGACGGTTCTCAGATATTTGTCAGGGAGGCTATACTCGCCGGCTCGATTGGCCAGACCCCCTTTGGCCCAACTTTTTACAGCGGAAGCCGGCATCATGCGTAGTCACTACTGTGGCAGCCTCAACCAATCCCATATCGACCAGACCGTGACCTTGTGCGGCTGGGTACACCGCCGTCGCGACCACGGTGGCGTGATTTTCCTCGACATGCGTGATCGCGATGGTCTGGTGCAGGTAGTGATCGACCCGGATACCCCCGATGCTTTTGCACTGGCCGATAAATCGCGCTCCGAGTTCGTGCTCAAGGTCACCGGCCGTGTGCGTCAGCGCTATGCCGGCACCGAAAACGCCAACATGCCGTCCGGCCAGATTGAAGTGCTGGGCAAGGCCATCGAAATTCTGGCGCAGTCGGAAACGCCGCCGTTCCCGCTCAACGACGATTTCACTAATGTCGGCGAGGAAGTCCGTCTGAAGTACCGTTTCCTCGACATGCGTCGCCCGGAAATGCTGGAGCGCATGCGCTTCCGCTCCAAGGTCACCTCGCTGATTCGCAACTATCTGGATGCCAACGGCTTCCTCGATGTGGAAACGCCGATCCTGACCCGTGCCACGCCAGAAGGCGCGCGCGACTACCTGGTGCCGTCGCGCACCCAGCCGGGCAGCTTCTTCGCCCTGCCGCAGTCGCCGCAGCTGTTCAAGCAGCTGCTCATGGTCTCGGGCTTCGACCGTTACTACCAGATCGCCAAGTGCTTCCGCGACGAAGACCTGCGCGCCGACCGTCAGCCGGAATTCACCCAGATCGACATCGAGACCTCGTTCCTGAGCGACGAAGAGATCATGGGCCTGACCGAGAAGATGATCGTGCAGCTCTTCGACGAGCTGCTCGGCGTCAAGTTCGCCGACTTCCCGCGCATGACCTACAACGAAGCCATGCGCCGCTACGCTTCCGACAAGCCCGACCTGCGCATCCCGATGGAGCTGGTCGATGTCGCCGACCTGTTGCAGAGCATCGAATTCAAGGTCTTCGCCGGCCCGGCGAAAGATCCCAAGGGTCGCGTCGTGGCGCTGAAAGTGCCGGGCGGCAACGCCATGCCGCGCAGCCAGATCGACGACTACACCAAGTTCGTCGGCATCTACGGCGCCAAGGGCCTGGCCTACATCAAGGTCAACGATGTCTCGAATATCCACAACGGCGAAGGCAGCGGCCTGCAGTCCCCGATCGTGAAGTTCCTGCCAACGGAAGCCTTGGTCGAAATCATTGCCCGTACCGGCGCACAGAACGGCGACCTGATCTTCTTCGGCGCCGACAAGGCCAAGATCGTCAACGACGCCATGGGCGCGCTGCGCGTGAAGGTCGGTCACGACCTGAAGCTGCAGACCTGCGAATGGGCACCGCTCTGGGTCGTGGATTTCCCGATGTTCGAGGAAGTCGGTGACGGCCAGTGGACCTCGGTGCATCACCCGTTCACGCTGCCCAAGTGCGATGTGTCTGTGCTCAAGACCGATCCGGGCTCGGCGCTCTCCGTGGCCTACGACATGGTGCTTAACGGCACCGAACTCGGCGGCGGCTCGCTGCGCATCTACAACATGGAGATGCAGAAAGCCGTGTTCGAGGCGCTGGGCATCAGCGATGAAGAAGCCAACGAGAAATTCGAGTTCCTGCTCGACGCCCTCAAGTTCGGCGCGCCGCCCCACGGCGGCCTGGCTTTCGGCCTCGATCGCCTGGTCATGCTGATGACCGGCGCGACCTCGATCCGCGATGTCATCGCCTTCCCGAAGACCAAGACCGCCGAGTGTCTGATGACGCACGCACCGGCCCCGGTCGAGAACAAGCAACTGCGCGAACTGGGCATCCGTCTGCGCGAAGAAGTAAAGAAGGAAGCCTGAGTCATGGCCGGTCACTCAAAATGGGCGAACATCAAGCACAAAAAGGCGCGTACCGATGCCTCGCGTGGCAAGGTGTTTACCAAGTTCATCCGTGAAATCACGGTAGCGGCTCGCCTCGGCGGCCCGTCGGAAGCCGACAACCCGCGTCTGCGCGCCATCGTGTCCAAGGCGCTGGGCGCGAACATGACGCGCGATGTCGTCAACCGCGCCATCCAACGGGGTGCCGGCGGTGAAGAGGACAAAAAGCTCGACGAGCTGACCTACGAAGGCTATGGCATCGGCGGTGTGGCGGTACTGGTCGAGGCCATGACCGACAACATCAACCGTACCGTCGCCGAAGTGCGCCATGCCTTCAGCCGAAATGGCGGCAACCTGGGCACCAACGGCTCGGTCGCCTACCTCTTCGCCAAGCGCGGCGAGATCAGCTTTCCGGCCGGCACGGATGAAGATCGCATCATCGAAGTGGCGCTCGAAGCCGGTGCCGATGATGTGGAAAGCGATGCCGACGGCGTGACCGTGGTGACTTCGCCGGAAGCCTTCGGTGCCATCATGGATGCGCTGGCCAGCGCCGGTCTGAAGCCGGAAAACGCCGAAGTCACCATGAAGGCATCGACCGATGCCGAGATCAGCGACATCGAGCAGGCCGAAAAGCTGATGAAGATGATCGACATGCTGGAAGATCTGGACGATGTCCAGAATGTCTATACCAACGCCAACTTCAGCGATGCCGTGATGGCGGCGCTGAATGCCTGACGCCGGCCTGATGCTCATGTCACTCGCGATAGCAATGACATGAGCATCATCATCGGCATCGATCCGGGTTCGCGTATTACCGGCTACGGCATCATCGCGGCCGAGGGTCGCGGCTGGCGCTATGTAGACAGCGGTTGCATCCGCATGAATACCGAACAGGCCCTGCCCGACCGTGTGAAAACCATCTTCACCAGCCTGATCGAACTCATCGCGCAATGGCAGCCGACGCAGGCCAGCGTTGAGCAGGTATTTCTGTCCAATAATGCAGACTCCGCGCTCAAGCTCGGCCAGGCCCGCGGTGCCGCACTGGCGGCACTGGTCAGCCAGAATATCCCCGTTGCCGAATACAGCGCGCGCCAGATCAAGCTCGCCGTGGTCGGCACCGGTGCCGCCGAGAAAGCGCAGGTGCAGCACATGGTCATGCACCTGCTCAAGCTCGACAAAGCCCCGCAGGCCGATGCCGCCGACGGCCTGGCTGCGGCAATTTGTCACGCCCATGCCAGTGCGAATCTGGCTAGAATGGATTTATCGGGTTTGCGTCGCGGTCGCGGGCGCTAAACCGTACCGCCGTCAAGCTGGCATCAAGCCTGAAGCCCCTAAGAAGCCCCAAAGAGAGTTGGCATGATTGCGCGTTTGCAGGGTGTATTAGTTGAAAAAGTCAGCCCGCATGTGGTGCTGGATGTGCACGGCGTGGGCTACGAAGTGGATGTGCCGCTGAGCACCTTCTATCAGCTGCCGGCGCTGGGCGAATCCGTCACGCTGTGGACGCACCTGAGCGTGCGTGAAGACGCGCATCAGCTCTTCGGCTTTCATGATCGCGACAGCCTGCAAGTGTTCCGCCTGCTCATCAAGATCAGTGGCGTCGGCCCGAAACTGGCGCTGGCGCTGCTCTCCGGCATGGACATCGACACCTTCCGGGGCTGCATCGCGCGTGAAGATGTACTCATGCTGACCAAGATTCCCGGTGTCGGCAAGAAGACCGCCGAGCGCTTGGTGATCGAACTGCGTGACAAGATCGGCAAGCTCGAACTGGTGCAGAAAGTTACGCTGAATGCGCCAGCCACGCCGCTATTTGTGGAGCCGGCCAGCCCGCAGGAAGAGGCCGAAAGTGCGCTGGTCGCGCTGGGCTACAAGCCACTGGAAGCGCAAAAAGCCGTGAAGGCTGTGCTTGGGCTGCACACTGAGACCGCCGAACTGGTTCGTGCCGCGCTGAAAGGCCTGCTGAAATGAGCATTGAGTCGGATCGCCTCATCACCAGTCAGGGCAAGCCGCAGGAAGAGCTGATTGATCGCGCCATCCGCCCGACCCGGCTGGCCGACTATGTGGGCCAGCCGATTGTGCGCGAGCAGATGGAAATCTTCATCGGCGCAGCCAATGCCCGTGGTGAAGCGCTGGATCACACCCTTATTTTCGGCCCGCCCGGCCTGGGCAAGACCACGCTGGCGAATATCATCGCCCGCGAAATGGGCGGCCAGCTGCGCTCAACCTCCGGCCCAGTGCTGGAGCGTGCCGGCGATCTCGCCGCGCTGCTGACCAACCTTGAAGCCGGCGATGTGCTGTTTATCGACGAAATTCACCGCCTATCGCCGGTAGTTGAAGAAATTCTCTATCCGGCGATGGAAGACTACCAGCTCGACATCATGATCGGCGAAGGCCCGGCCGCGCGCTCGATCAAGCTCGATCTGCCGCCGTTTACGCTGGTCGGTGCTACCACGCGCGCCGGCCTGCTGACCTCGCCGCTGCGCGATCGCTTCGGCATCGTGCAGCGCCTGGAGTTCTACAATGTCGCCGACCTCACGCACATCGTGTCGCGCTCGGCGCATCTGCTGAACTTGCAGATTGACCCGGCCGGCGCGGCCGAGATCGCCCGTCGCGCCCGTGGCACGCCACGCATCGCCAATCGACTACTACGGCGCGTTCGTGATTACGCCGAATTCAAGGCCGACGGCATCATCAGCCAGCCCGTCGCTGCCGCCGCACTGGCCATGCTCGATGTCGATCCGCAAGGTCTCGACGGCCTCGACCGGCGCTTCCTGCACATGCTCATCGACAAGTTTGCCGGCGGCCCGGTCGGTGTTGAGTCGCTGGCGGCTGCGCTGTCTGAAGATGCCGGCACGCTGGAAGATGTGATCGAGCCCTACCTGATTCAGCAGGGGCTGATTCTGCGCACGGCCCGTGGCCGCATGGCCAGCGCCCAAGGCTGGCTGCTGCTGGGCCTGAAACCGCCAGAAAATGGAGTCGGCTGATGCTGCCCGAATTCCAGTTCCCGCTCCGCGTTTACATAGAAGATACAGACGCTGGTGGCATTGTTTACTATGTTAACTACTTGAAATTCATGGAGCGGGCACGCACCGAATGGCTGCGCAGCTTGGGATTTGATCACTATTTGGTCAGCGCCGAACCGGTGTTTTTCGTGGTGCGCCATGCTGAAGTGAGCTATCGCCAGCCGGCTCGCCTTGACGACGCACTGACAGCCTGCGCTGAAGTCACAAAAATCGGCCGCGCATCGCTGCATTTTCGTCAACGCATCCTCCGCGAGGGCGTGGAAATAGCCTGCGGATTGATCGAAGTCGCCTGCGTGGATCGCAATAGCTTGAAACCGCGCGCACTCCCCTCTACCTTGTCGGCCTTGCTGACCACTGCCCTGGAAACCGTGACATGACCGCCGCTCCCGAAATGACCGTCGCCTCCCTCATTATCAATGCCAGCCCGGTCGTGCAGGCCGTCATGTTGCTGCTCATGCTGGCGTCCATCATGTCTTGGGCTATCATTGTGCAGCGCTCCGGTTTCTTTCACCGTGCCGACGGCCTCAGCAAAGCCTTTGAAGAGCGCTTCTGGTCTGGCGTGGACATGCAGCAGCTTCACGAGCAGGTCAATCACCAGCCGAATCCGGACTCCGGCTGCGAAAATCTGTTCCGTGCCGGCTACCAAGAGTTTCAGCGCCTGCGTGACAAGCGCGCCGATGCCGATGCGCTGATGCAAGGCGTGTCACGCGCGCTGCGCATTTCGCTCAGCGTTGAGCAGAGCAAGCTCGAAGCGCAGCTGCCCTTCCTCGCCAGCGTCGGCTCGACCAGCCCCTATGTGGGTCTGTTTGGTACGGTCTGGGGCATCATGACCTCGTTCATCGGCCTCGCCAAAGTACAGCAAGCCACGCTCTCCGTGGTTGCGCCCGGCATTGCCGAAGCTCTGATTGCCACGGCCATCGGCCTGTTTGCTGCCATCCCCGCCGTGCTCGCCTACAACCGCTTCGCGGCGCGCAGCAACACCCTGCTCTCGCGCTACGAAATCTTTGCCGAAGAGCTGAGCACGATTTTGCATCGTGAAGCCCACGCCGGACGCTGATCATGAGCCTGAAAAGCCAGTTCCGGCGCGAACGCAAAGCACCCATGGCGGAAATGAATGTGGTGCCCTACATCGATGTGATGCTAGTACTGCTGGTCATTTTCATGATTACCGCACCCATGCTGACGCAAGGCATTGAAGTTGATTTGCCACAGGCCGAGGCCGATGCCCTGAGCCTGAAGGATCAGCAACCGCTCATCGTGACCGTGAAAGCCAACGGCAGCTTCTGGCTGCAGACTGACCCGGATACCCGTGAAGCCGTGACGGCGGAGAGCCTGCCAGCGGAAATTCGCGCCCTACGCCAGATTCGTGGCGATGTGCCGGTGCTGGTCAATGGCGATCGTGAGGTCGGCTATGGCCGCGTGATCGAGCTGATGTCGTCGTTGCAGCAAGGCGGTGTCAAGCAGGTCGGCCTGCTCACTGAATTGCCCAGCACCAAGTGACTATCTGACATGAAGCTGTCGTTGCCTACGGTACTCGCATCCATACTCCTGCACAGCGTATTGATTGCGCTGCTCTGGATTTATGCAAAGCCTGCGCAGCTGCCGAAGCCACCGAAAGTAATGCAAGCCATCTTGATGGCGGCGCCTCCCAGCCAGAGCACAGCAAGCTCGGCAGCAGCAGAACCCTCTATTGTAGAGCCCGAACCAGTAAAAGTAGAGCCGCCGCCCAAGCCAAAGCCCTTGCCTGAGCTCGTTAAACCGGAGCCTGTCGCCAAGCCCAAGCCGGCGGTGTCGCCAACGCCCGAAAAGATTATCAAACCGGCTCCAGCCAAACCCGATGTCGTCAAGCCCAAGCCCACCATCGATCCACCTGATGAAGAACTCGCGGCCATTGAAAAAGAAACTAAGCGGATTTCCGATGAACAGGCGGCTGCACGCAAACAGCGAGAAGCTGAAGCGCGCCAGAAAGCGATTGCAGATGCCTTAAAAGCAGAAGCAGATGCCATTGCCGCAGATGCGACCAACGAACGAGCACGGCGCATGAGTGCACAAATTGGCGAGTTTCAGCTGGCCATCAATCGGAAAATTAAATCGAACTGGCGCCGTCCTCCGGCGGTTTCCGGTAAGTTAGTCACCGAGTTACGCATTACACTATTGCCGGGAGGGGAAGTTGCCTCAGTGGTAGTGGTAAAATCCAGCGGTAGTGACGCATTCGATGAAAGTGCAAAAGATGCCGTCAGCCGCGCTAATCCATTGCCTGTACCTTCGGATCCCGCGTTGTTTCGAGAGCAATTCAAGGTACTGCTGTTAAAATTCAAGCCGGAGGAATGACGATGCGTTTTCGCCCATACGGCTTCAAATTGCTCTTGTTGGCACTATTCGGCGTTGCTGCGCCCGTTGTACACGCCGCGCTAACCATCGAGATCACGCAACGACTGAATGAAGCCACTCCGGTTGCCGTTGTCCCGTTTGGTGGCATTCAGAATGGTGACAATACAGGCTCGATCATTGCCGCCGATCTGGATCGCAGTGGCTCATTCAATGTCATAGAACGCGACAAGCTACCTTCGTTGCCCACCAGCAGCGCAGAGATTCTGCCTGGTGTCTGGCAGAATGTTCCCGCTGACTTCATCGTGGTAGGCAATGTCAACCGCCTGCCGGATGGTCGTTTGAGCTTTCGCTATGAAGTGCTCAAGCGCGGCGGGCTGGAGCGCGTTCTGGGCGAAACATTCACAGTAGACACTGGCCGCTGGCGCGATGCCGCGCACTACATTGCGGACAAGATATATAAGCAATCAACAGGCGAACCCGGCATTTTCGCTACCAAGATTCTCTATGTTAACCAGTACAAAAAAGAGGGCCGCAAGCGTTATCGCTTAGAGCTTTCCGATATTGATGGTGCTCGCCAGGTGACGCTGCTCGACTCTGTCGAGCCTATTTTGTCACCCACATGGTCGCCCAGTGCTCGCCAGATCGCCTATGTCTCGTTCGAGAGCCGTAAGCCAGCCATTTTTGTACAGAATCTGGCGACGCGCCAGCGCACCAAACTGACTGACTTCAGTGGCCTCAACGGCGCACCATCCTGGTCGCCCGATGGCAAGCGCATGGCCATGACACTGTCACGTGACGGCAATCCAGAACTCTATGTTATGGATCTGGAAAACAATGCCTTGACTCGCCTAACCAATAACCCGGCAATCGACACTGAGCCTCGCTGGACCAAAGATGGCAAGTCCCTGGTGTTTACCTCTGATCGCAGCGGCGGCCCGCAGATTTATCGCTTGAACATCGCCACAGGCGATACCAAGCGCCTGACCTTTACGGGCAGCTTCAATGCTCGTGCCGATATCAGCCCGAATGATCGTTATCTGGCGATTGTTCATCAGGCCGGCGGCAACAACTACACGATTGCGCTCCAGGATCTTGGCAACGGCGTGTTCAGCACGCTGACTGACACGCCACTGGACGAATCTCCCAGCTTCTCCCCCAACAGTAAAATGGTCGTCTATGCCACCCGCAAGGGCAGCAAAGGCGTTTTGGGCATCATGTCGCTAGATGGCCGTTTCAAGCTGCGACTTCCTGCTGTCGATGGAGAAGTTAGAGAACCGGTGTGGTCTCCCTATTTACGCTGATGCGCAAGTCGGCTACCGTCCACACCATTGTAGAATATGTGTATCAAGCAAGAATAAAAGCCCTAAGGAGCTTACCGTGAACATGAAGAAGTCTGCACAACTGGCCCTCGTGGCAACATTGGCCGTTACCATGGCTGCCTGCTCCACCTTTCGTGGTCCGCGTGCGATTGATCCGAAAGATGACAGCCAGTTTGAGAATTTGCCGCCAGCACCGGCTGTAGAAGCCATTTCTGCTACGCCAGAGGCTGAACCAGCAGCGCCTGCAACGCTCGCAGAAAGTGCACCTGAGGCGCCAGAGACGGGTGCAGCCAATCTTGGCAACCCTATTGAGGGCTCGGTTATTGAGGCGCAGCCAACCGCCACAACCAGTGCAAATACTGCCAACAACCTGAATGACTTGTTGAAGATTCGTGTCTTTTATTTCGGCACTAACCTGAGCGACATTACTGCACTGTCTTATGGCGGTCTGAATGCGCATGCGCAATACCTGAAAGGCAAACCGCAAGCAAAGCTCCAAATCGGTGGCCATACGGATGAGCGTGGGACACGCGAATACAACTTGGCCTTGGGCGAGCGTCGTGCCAACGCGGTTGCGCGCTACCTCGTTGGTCTTGGCGTTCAGGCTGATCAACTGAGCGTCGTCAGCTACGGCAAGGAAAAACCTGCTGCTGATGGCAGCGATGAAGAGTCTTGGGCAAAGAATCGCCGCGTTGAGTTGGACTACACCGCTCAGTAATCCAAAAAAGCGTTTCAGCGTCACGATAACGGGCTTCGGCCCGTTTATCATTTGCAAGATAAGCTGTCTGACTTCGGAGTCGTTATGCGCACCCTCATCCTTCCTTTGGCGCGATTACCGGCTGCTATTGCATTGGCCTGCCTGATTGCCAGCCCGACAAGCCACGCAATTGAAATTGAGCAACGGCCACTCAGCACAAGTGCTCCGGCTCCGGCAGCACAAGCCAAAGCTGTCGCATTAGCAACAGCACCTGTGTCAGCGGCCATTCCCGCACCCATCAAGGCTGCTTCGCAGACGACTAATCCCGCCTGGGACATGTTCCAGCAAATTGAAGAAATGCGCATGACGGTAGCCAAACTGCAAGGTACCGTTGAGGAGCAACAACAGCTCATTGAGCGCCTGCAGTCTGATTTACGCACACGCTATACCGACCTTGATCAGCGACTGGAACAGTTAGCTAAGCCAGCTGCCGTGAGCGAGCCTGCTGCACTACCGGCAGCTACAGCAACCACAGTAGCTGCGCCAAGCAGTACGGAGACACCCGCAAACAATGCCGTTATATCCACCAAGGTAAATACGGAGCTGAGCCCCGAGGAAATCGAGCGCCAGAAGTCTGCATATCTAACAGCTTATCAAAGCTTTCGGCGAGATGGCGCAGCGCCTGCCATAACGGCGATGACGGGCTTTCTCTCTGCATATCCTGATAGCGTATTCGCACCCAATGCCTACTATTGGCTGGGTGAATTTCAGCTGGCCCTGACGCCGCCTAGCTATGCTAAGGCCGAAGAAAACTTCCAGCGTATCCTGCGCGACTATAGCGCCAGTCCAAAAGTCGCATCTGCTTATTACAAGCTCGGCAGCATTGCCGATCTTCAGGGCAATCGCAAAGATGCCAGAGACTGGATGAGCAAGTTAATCGCGCAGTTTCCAGGTAGTCCTGAAGCACGCTTGGCACAGTCTTTCCTAGATCAGAATCCTGCCAAGTGACTAATCAGCCTGTGTTGGCTCCGTCAGAGTTGAACGCTTCACTGCGCGTGACGGAGATTTTTCACTCATTACAAGGTGAAGCCAGAACGGTAGGCTGCCCAACAGTCTTCGTTCGCCTGACGGGCTGCCCTCTACGCTGCGTCTGGTGTGATACCACCTATGCATTTCAAGGCGGCACACTCTGGTCGGTCAGTTCAATTCTGGCTGAAGTTGCGCAATATGGCGCGGGCTATGTCACTGTGACGGGTGGTGAGCCACTAGCTCAGCCCGAATGTCTGTCGCTACTGACGGCATTATGCGATGCCGGCTATGAGGTTTCCCTAGAAACCAGTGGCGCACTCGCAGTCGATACAGTCGATACGCGCGTCGTCAAGGTCATGGACCTGAAAGCACCAGGGTCAGGTGAGGTGCATCGCAATCGGTATGAGAATATCGAGCACCTGACAAGCAATGACCAAGTCAAGTTCGTGATTTGCTCAAAGCAAGATTACGACTGGGCGCGCCTGCAATGCGACCAGTACGGGCTTTATGAGCGCGTCAGCGATGTGCTGTTTTCGCCCGGACATGATGTGCTGGAGCCACGCCTGCTCGCTGAATGGATTCTGGCTGATCGGCTGCCGGTCAGATTGCAGCTTCAGCTGCACAAATACCTTTGGAATAACGCGCCCGGACACTGAACCATGCCGCATGCGATTGTATTGTTGTCGGGCGGACTGGACTCTGCCACCTGCCTCGCGCTGGCGCGCCAGCAGGGCTATTCGATTACTGCGCTGAGCTTCGACTACGGCCAGCGCCACAATGCCGAGCTGGTTGCATCTGTGCGCTTGGCGCAGGCCATGGGCGTCACGGATCACCGCACCATGCGGCTGGAAATCGGCCAGATGGGCGGCTCGGCGCTGACGGACAACCGTATTGCCGTGCCCGAAGTCGAGACCACCGGTATCCCGGTGACTTATGTGCCGGCACGCAACACCGTGTTTCTGTCGTTTGCGCTGGGCTTGGCGGAAGTCACGCAGGCGCGGCATATTTTCATTGGCGTGAACGCCGTAGACTATTCGGGCTACCCGGATTGCCGCCCCGAGTTCATCGAGGCCTTCGAGCACATGGCCAACCTCGCCACCAAAGCCGCCGTGGAAGGCCAGCCATTGAAGCTGGAAACCCCGCTGATGCATTTGACCAAGGCCGAAATCATCCGGCTTGGGCAAGAACTGGGCGTGGATTACAGCCTCACGGTGTCGTGCTATCAGGCTGATGCAGATGGCCGAGCCTGCGGCCGTTGCGATTCCTGCCGCCTGCGCCGCAAAGGCTTTGATGACGCCGGTGTGGTCGACCCGACGCGCTATCAAAATAACCCGTTTTAATCTCGTCTGCCGACAGCCTGCCCCCTAGCGAGCACACCGTGTGGCGTCTAGACTCTCGGCAACTGTCAAAGAGTGGCTGTCATGAAACCTGATTCTGAACACTTTCTTGTTATCTCTGCGCTGGGTGCCGACAAAACCGGCATCGTGGATGAAATGGCGCGCGTCGCCAGCGACTGCCGTTGCAATATTGCCGATTCGCGCATGATCGTGATGGGCCAGGAATTTGCCATCATCATGATGGTTTCCGGCACCTGGGATGCGATTGCCAAGCTCGAAGTGCAGCTGCCGGCCGTGGGTCGTCGACTCAGCCTGGAGATCATCTGCAAGCGCACCGAGTCACGCGCGCCGCAGAAACAAGCCATTCCCTACAATGTGCATGTGATTGCGCTCGACAATCCCGGCATCGTGCACGAGATTGCCAACTTCTTTGCCAGCCAGGGCATCAACATCGAAGCCATGGAAACCAATACTTACGCCGCACCGCATACTGGCTCGCAGATGTTCGCACTGTCCATGACGGTGAACATTCCGGCGCGCGTGCACATTGCCAGCCTGCGCGAAAGCTTCATGATTTTCTGTGATGATCGCAATCTCGACGCGATCATCGAACCCTTCAAAGCCTGATTGGCGGAGCATTGCATGACGATTGAAGTGGGTCAGAGCGTTCCCGAATTCAGTGTAGCCAGCACGGGAGTCAGCCCGGTGGTGAGCCTGAGCCAGCTTGCTGGTCGCAAGCTGGTGCTGTATTTCTACCCCAAGGATGCAACGCCGGGCTGCACGCTGGAAGGCCAGCAATTCCGCGACTTGTATGCCCAGTTTCAGGCGCTGGACTGCGACATTTTCGGCGTATCACGCGATACGCTAAAGCTGCACGAGAAGTTTCGCAGCAATGAATGCTTTCCGTTCGAGCTGCTCAGCGACAGCGATGAAGCGCTGTGCCGGCTGTTTGATGTGATCAAGACCAAGAACATGTACGGCAAGCAGGTGCAGGGCATTGAGCGCAGCACCTTTCTGATTGATGGCGCTGCCGTGCTGCGTCAGGAATGGCGCAAGGTGAAGGCCGATGGCCATGCCGCAGAGGTGCTGAAGGCCGTGCAGGCCATCAGCTAGGTCATTTTCACCAGCCGAAAGTGCGTAACGCCGTCGCTGCTGGTGACTTGAGACTCCAGGCGATGACCTGCCTGGCGAAGAAAGGCAGGAATATCGCGCGTTGCACCAGTATCCGAGGTCAACACCTCGACCACCGTATGCGTTGGCAACGCATGCAAGGCCTGCTTCAGGCGCAACAACGGCATGGGGCAGCGTAAGTGACGAAAATCCAGCGGTTCGGTCAAGGCAGACATACTCCGGGCGTCCTTGCGTTAGAAGCAAGTGTGAACCGATTTTATCATGCGATGATCGTCTGCAGCATTGCCAGCGCAGGCTTGGGCACATCAGCCTTGGCCGCCGACAACAGCGGCAAAGCTCGCGTCGATACCGCCTATGTGGCCACCCTGCCCGAGCTGGGTCAGCCCGCTGACCTGATTGCCGACAGCGCGACCGAGTCACGACTGGGTCAGGCCTTCCTGCGCCAGCTGCGCGCCAGCACGCCGCTCTATGGCGACATCCTGTTGCGTGAATACCTGGAAAATCTGGTCTATCGCCTGTCTGCACATAGCCCGCTGGTTGATCCGTCTTTCACCTTGATCGTAGTGGATGATCGCGAGGTCAATGCGTTTGCCGTGCCGGGTGGCGTGATTGGCGTGAACACTGGGCTTATGCTGACCGCAGAAACCGAAGATGAGCTCGCCGGCGTGCTATCGCATGAGTTGGGGCATTTGAGCCAGCGCCACTTCGCCCGTTCGCAAGAGGCCAACAAGTACAACCAGTGGCTGGCGCTGGGCGGGCTGGTCGCCAGCATCGCCGCCGCATCGGCCGGTGGCTCGCAAAGCGGCAACATCGGCATGGCGATTGGTGCCTCGGCGCAATCACTGGCAGCGCAAAACCAGCTGCGCTACAGCCGCAACTACGAGCAGGAAGCCGATCGCATCGGCATGCAGACCCTGACCCAGAGCGGCTACGAGCCGCGCGCCATGTCCAGTTTCTTTGCCCGCCTAGATCGCACCACACGCCAGCTCGGCTATGTGCCGGAATTTTTGCTGACGCATCCGCTGAGCAGCAGCCGCTTGTCTGACCTTGAACGACGCGTCAGTGATGCCAAGCGCGATCTCAAACCAGTCGCGCCTGATTTCCGCCTGCTGCAAATGCGTTTGCAGATGGCCTACAGCGATCAGCTCGATGAAAATATTCGCGCCTTTGAAAATGCACTGGCATCGAGTGATACCTCCCCGGCGACACGCTACGGCCTGAGCCTGGCCTATTTGCGGCAAGCACGCCTGGATGAAGCGCTGACAACGCTGCAGCCGCTGCTGAAGGCCGACCCTAATCGTTTGGAGTACCGCAACAGCGAAATCGCTATCGCGCTGGCACGCCATGATTACGCACAGGCGCTAACACTCAGCCAGTCGGCCTGGAGCATTTACCCCGGCCAGCGCAGTGTGCTGGAAAGCTACACACGGGCGGCGCTGGCACTGAATCAGCCAAGTCGCGTGCGACCCTTGCTGGACAAGGCTGTGCGTGATCACGCCAATGACACGGCCCTCTGGCGCTTGCTGGCCGATTGCGCCGCGCAGCAGAAAGATGCCTTCGCCGTATTTCGGGCACGCGCCGAGATTTTCTATTTGAACAACCGGCAGAAAGAAGCCGAAGAGCAGCTGAAGAATGCCCTGCGCCTGGCGTCGAACAACTATTCGCTAAGCGCGCAGCTGAATCAGCGCCTGACCGACATGAAGACACTGGACGCCGAGTTCAAGCGCTGAGCCGAAAGACTGGCGCATGAGCACCAGAATGTGCTCAGCGCGGTGTTTACCGCCAGCTCAGCGCTTCAGCGTAGCAGCGAAATCCAGCATGCGCTGCAAGGGCTGCATCGCCCTCACGCGCACAGACTCATCCACGAAAATCTCCTGACCGCCCTGCTCCAGCACCTGCGCCAGATTGTCCAGCGCGTTCATGGCCATCCACGGGCAATGCGCGCAGGAACGGCAGGTCGCGCCATTGCCGGCGGTCGGTGCCTCCATGAAGGTCTTGCCCGGCGCGGCCTGCTGCATCTTGTAGAAAATGCCGCGATCGGTGGCGACAATAAACTGCTGGTTGGGCAAGTTTTTTGCGGCTGCGATGAGCTGCGAAGTCGAGCCCACGGCATCGGCGACATCCACCACCGACGCCGGCGACTCGGGATGCACCAGCACGGCGGCATCCGGAAACTGCTTTTTCAGGTCGAGGATGCCCTTGGCCTTGAACTCTTCATGCACGATGCAGGAGCTGTCCCAGAGAATCATCTCGGCCCCGGTGACTTTCTGCACATAGGCACCGAGATACTTGTCTGGCGCCCAGATGATTTTTTCACCGAGGCCGGCCAGATGATCGATCACATCCACCGCGATGCTGGAGGTCACCACCCAGTCTGCCCTCGCCTTCACCGCCGAGATCGGAAGAGCACACGTC